>CAYTWV010000128.1:8661-10020 GCA_964442235.1 uncultured Myxococcales bacterium
CACCGGCAAGAAGGTCGGCGGCGAAATGACCGGTAGCTGCGTGGGCGCTTTGGACAAGAAGCGAACCTCGGGCAGCTTCAAGATCAAGTTCAAGGCTAACTAGGACCACGCCCCGCCCCCTCCAGACGTCCCACCAGTTACCCCGCCCTTACGACGCGCCCACATAAGGGTGACCGCGGCCCATCCGACTACGCTTCGCTTCGTCGCACGGGCCCGCCCCCGCCAGACGTCGCACCTCCGGTGCTCCGTCGTGGCACCCCCTAAAAGGGGGTTAGTCTCTCTCCGACGCGCTACTTGACCACCTTGCGGAGGCAGCCGCCCCCCAACGCCGTTGGGGGGCGGCATCGGGCCGCCGGCCCGATGCCGGGGGGCGGGCCCGTGCCGAGCGAGGCGCAGCCGAGTCGAGGCATGGGCCGCGGTCGCCCTTAGCGTTGCGCGTCGGAGAGAGATGGGCCTCGCCCATCGTCCTTCTTCCCTCACCCATCTTCCCTCCTCCCCCTCTCTTTCTTGATTTCGTGCGCCCGTACGTTACCCTTTACCGGCCTAATTGGTGTACGCTGCCCCGGACAGAGGTGGAATGGAATGCTGGTGCGGATCGTAATCTGTTCATTGCTGCTGCTGGCTTCTTCGTGCAAGCCCAAGCCTGTGCAGGAAGAGCGTGCCCCATTGGATCTGGCCAACCCTTCGCCCCAGGACGTGGTTTCCCAGGGCGATGCTGTGGGCACGGCCAAGGTCACGGCCCAAGCCAAGGGCGATGTAGTTGCGACGGCGCCCGATGTCCGGACCAAAACTCAGGACGTGGCCGAATTGGCAGGGGATGCCGGGCAGAAAGTGGCTGTGCAGCAACCGCCAGTCGATATGGACCAGCTAGCCAAAAAGATTCAGTGGACCCTGGTTCCCAAGGAGCTTGAGGTCATGCGCAACACACCCGTGAAGCTGGGCATGAGTTGGGCTCAGGCACCAGGCGGCGAGGTCGTTTGTGAGTGGGATCCGGGCGACCGCACGGGCCTGTTGAATGGCTGTAACGTGGACCATGTGTTTGTGGGTGGCCTCTCGGACCGTACTGTTTCACTTCGAGTTCTGGTCGACGGAAAAGAGGTCCTGAAAGAGAACCGCCTGCTTCCCATCGAGCGCCTGCCGGTCCAAAGCAACCCCGACAAGGACTATCAGTTGCCGCCTCCGCCAGGCGAAGGGGCGGGCGTGAGAGTGCTGCTGGCCAGCACCTATTCCGAGGTTACGCCCGAGAGCACGGCAGCGCTGGTGCAGGCACTGACCGTCTCAAAGGCAGTCTGGTGATTCTGTTCCTGAACGTGCCCACCTCGGCGCAACAGGCAGGCATGCTGGTGGACGGGGTTCAGG
>CAYTWV010000129.1:0-10010 GCA_964442235.1 uncultured Myxococcales bacterium
TACCTGGTTCCGCTGGACACACAAGCCCCAGGCAACTATCTGTTCGACGACCAGAGCCTGCCCTTCGAGACCCGGGAAGAGGTCTACAAAATGCCCGATGGTTCCGTCCGCAACGAGACCATGTCTCGATCGGTACACGGGCCCATCGTCTGCTTCCGTGAGGACCAGAACATGGCCGTGGCTATGCGTTTGACCGTGGACGGTCAGACCGGGGCTGGCGCTCAGTTCATCCAGATGATGACGGCCAAAAACCTGGACGAGTTTGACCAGGCCATGGAAGCGCTGCAAATCGGACATTTCAGCCTGGTGGCCGCCGATACGTCGGGCAATGTCGAGTACCACTGGGGTGGCCGTATTCCCCAGCGCAAACCTGAGTACAACTATGATGCCCCTCTGGACGGCTCTACGTCGGATACCCTTTGGGGCGAAGACGAAATGGTCCCATACAACCAACTGCCACGAGTTCGGAATCCCGGCACCGGCTGGGTGCAGTCCTGCAACAACGGGCCGGACAATACCACCATGACGCAAGATGATCCGGACCCGGCCACCATCCCGATTGGCGTGACCGACGTGGGCAACGAGGAGGTTCGCTCGTGGTATCTGCGCCGGCAACTCAGCCGCCCCGGGCTGTTCACCGAGCAGGACGGGCTGGAACTGATCACCGACGGGTATATGATTCCGCATAACCCGCTGGTCGGATTGCTGGTATATGCCTACGAACAGTATGGCGCCAACTTCCCGGGCAACGACCTGTTCCAGGAGATGATCACCGGTCTGGCCGGTTGGGACGGAATGCCGGCCATCACCTCTTGGCAGCCCAGCGTGTTCACCATCTGGCTCTTCTTTTTTGCTGATACCTCGTCAATCAACCCCGCATGGATGGACTGGACTCAGGCCGATATCACTGAGGAGCGGGCCAACCAGATGCTGACGGCGCTGGCCGAAGCCAGAGACGCGTTGGTGGGGGCCGCAGGTTTCTACCAGGTGCCCTGGGGCATGGTGCATCCCATCCGCAAGGGCGCAAAAACCTTCGGCGTGAATACGGGACAGTATCCGGCTATCTCGCTGATGAACACCAATGTGGACTTCAGCACGGGGGACTTCGAAACCCTGAGTTGCAACATCGGGTCTTCGTATACCTTCTACAACGTCATGGAAAAGCCCATTCGCACCTGGAGTGTGCTGCCTCTGGGCCCCACCGACGACACCGAATTGCCCTATGTCTACACGCAGACGCAGATGTTCTCGCAGCGCAAGCTGAAGCCGCTGTCCTGGACGGATGCCGAGATCCTTGAGAACTTCAAAAGTCAGGTGGTTCTGGAACTGCCACAGTAGGCACTTGGGGCAAGTGGGGGCGGAATGAAGCGGATTTTCTGGGCAGTTTCCTTCTGGGCGGTTGTTTTTGCCGTGGTCGTGGCTGACGCTCACCAGGCTAGGGCCGGGGGCTTCTCCAGTCTCGATTTTGGCAGCAGGCGGATGGGGGGATTCACGGTGGTGGGCCGCCCCGATGATGCCACGGCCATCTTCCACAACCCAGCGGGACTGACGTTGCGCTCGGGAAACGACCTCTATGTTTACGGTGCACTGATCATCGGCGATCTGGCCATGCGATTCTATGACTCGACGGGCATTCTTCGGCCCGATCACGAGGTGGAACCCGACTTCAATATCGGTGCCCTGCCGTTTCTGGCCCTGACCACCGATCTGGGGACGGAGGCGTTCAGGTTGGGGGTCGGAATCTATGCTCCCAACGGCTTTGGTGCGGCCATGCCCGAAGATGAGCCGACTCGTTATCATGTGACGCAGGCCCTGTTTGTGACCAGTAGCGCCACCCTGGCCGCGGCCTACAAATTCGGTAGCGTTCTAAGTGCGGGCCTGAGTATCAGTCTGATTCATACCTATCTGAACGCAGGGCGTTTTATGAACCTGGGAGTGCTGAACGATCCAGACGAACGCTTTCTGCCGAAGTCCCAGACCCAGGAAAAGGACTTTGAACTGGTCATCGAGGGTCAGGCCTGGAGTTGGACCTGGGCAGCGGGATTGTTGCTGTCTCCGACTCCTTGGCTCTCGCTGGGGGCCTCGTTTACGGCGGGAAGCGATATGTCTTTGGAGGGCCCGGTTACGTTGACGTCGTTCAAGGGTGAGGTGGTGGATTCCAGGCATCGCACGGGCATGGTCCTTCCGTATTCCCTTCGTGCGGGCGCCAATTGGGATGTGGCCCCGGACTTTGAACTCTCTATGGATGTGACCTATTGGCACTACCAGGTACTGCAGGAGCAGAGATCCGAATTGACCACACCCTTGTTGGGTATGAGTGAGTTCCGGGACCTGAAGAACCACGGAAACAGTGTGTTGTGGGCTGTGGGCCTGAACTACCATGTTACCCCCGAATTGGAGGTGCTGATGGGATGGCAGATGGACTTCACCCCGACTCCCACGGCCACCTACTCGATACAGACGCCCTCTCGGGATTCCAAAGGAGTGGCTGTGGGCACACGCTGGCAGGCGACTCCGTCCATCCGTTTGGGAGCCGCATTCAACCGCATCTGGTTTGACCTGGTTGACATTCAGGACAGTCAGACGCTGCCTCCGACCAACGTCAAGGGCCACGGTGGGATGCTCTATTTTGCCGTCGACATGAGCTACAGTTTTTAGTCGGTTCGGGGGAATCCATGCTCTTCCAGCCCAGCCATGTGGAAGCGATGTGGGATACCTGGATGCACTTCCATGAAGGTACCTGGTATCTCTTCTATCTGGTCACGGAGCGGGGGTTGGGAGAGGCTGTGGGTCTGGCCACATCCAGGGACGGGGCGCATTGGAACGATCAGGGCGTGGTCCTGCGCCAGTCCAAAGAGGCCCTTTGGTTGGGGACGGGGGCTGTGTGGAAGTCTGGGTCGGAGTTTATCTGCAACTTCTCTGAATGGGTGGGAAAGGACCAAATCATTCGGTTCGCCCAGTCGTCGGACCTGGTTTCGTGGAAACGCTTGGAGCCCCAAACGGACTTTCCCATCGATTCAAGGTGGTACCAGTCGACGCCCAGACGCTGGTCGTGGCTGTTTGCGCCAAGAAGCATGTGGCTGATGTATCTGGCATTGGGGACGGGGGCGGCGCGCAGGTGGGATTCCATCTATGCAGTTCCGAAAGACCCAAGGGACGGGGGAGAAGCCAGGGACGGGGGAGAAGCCAGGGACGGGGGAGGGTTCTGGGGCTTCTGGACGGCCTCTCCCAAGGGTCGCCCGGGGTTTGGCTTCGGAGAATCCGTCGATGGTCTTTCCTGGCGAGCCCTGCCGCCACCTGAGATCGATTGGGGTCCCCTGGACCCGCCCAAGGATGTTGAATTGGCTGCGGTGGAGCCCATTCAGGGCCGCTGGTATGCCTTGGTGGGCAGCGTGAAAAACAGAGGGATGCTAGTCTTGCAGGCTTCCAGGCCCCATGGCCCGTATCGGCTTCAATCCAAGAACCCAATTTGCCTGGCTTCGGACAGCCTCAGGCTCAACACCTACTATGCTCGCTTCTTTGCATCACCAGATGGACTCTTGGTACACCATCAGTCCATTACCCGCAGGTTGACCCGCAGGTTGCGCCCGGTGACACTGTTTGCGCCTCTGAAAAGGGCAGTCGTTGACACCCATGGGACGTTGCGCCTGGGCTGGTGGGAGGGGAATGGAGTCTTGACCGGAGCCCCGATTTCTGGTGCAACTTGCTCGAATGTTGCATCCTCCAACGGCCTTGTGAAGAGTGTTTCGGAAGTGGACCAAAGCCGTGGAGTCATTCTGACCTGCACACTTAGCGTGCCCCCTGATCTGGGTCCAGACCAGGCGGTCGGGCGATTCCTCATCGTGGGGAAGAGGGGCCGGGCGATTTCGTTGACCCTGGATGGGGCACTTCGACTGACCTTGGCGAGGGCAGATGCCGTCGGGGTGACTCGCAAGATTCTTGAAAGGGTGGACAGGGAGATTGAACTCACGGAAACGTGCTTCGTGCGGCTGCTTCTGCGTATGGATATGGCGGAGATATATGTAAATGATATTCTGATGCAGTGTTACAGTCTTTCGAAGCATGGTGCGGTGTCCGTCTGGCTTCAGGCGTTAGGGAGTGCATTGTGGAGTGATCTCGCTGTTTGTCATATGGCATAGGACCTGTTTCGTTATTCGCCGCCGCCCCCGTCCCTCAAGCATCCGTCCCTCCGTCCCTCAAATCGCCTCCCTCAAAGCGCCCCCGTCCCTCAAAGCATCCCCCCGTCCCTCAAAGCATCCCCCCCCGTCCCTCAAAGCATCCCTCATCCCTCAAAGCATCCCTCAAAGCAGTCCCTTCGCAACCAGGAATTGTGTCGCCGCCCAAGCGGTGAAGGCCAGGGAGATTGCAGCAAGCGAAGCTGGCTCCAAGGCCCGATACCAAATTAGACCCAGTGTCCAACGAAGTGGTTTCGACGCCTGGTGAGCCTGTGTGAAGGCCGCCAGGGCTGCCGCTAACACCCGCTGCCTTTCTTCGAGATCCATCTCAGGGGAGGGGAGTGAAGCTACCCTTTGTATGAGGTTGTCGTTGGGGGCGTGTTTCATAGCGTCTCCTCCCGGGTCAGGATTTCCATCAGAGCCAGTCTAGCCCGGTGTAATCGCTGCCGAAATGCTTCAGGGCTGACACCTACCAAAGCCGCTGCCTCAATGGGTTCAAACTCCTGTGCCGCCAGCAGAATGGCATCCCTGTGGGCACCGCTAAGCTTGCTCAGGGCTACCTCGATTCTCTGATGGGTTTGCCTGGCTATGGCTTTGTCGTCGGCGTCATCACAACCCGGGGTGCAGCGTCCCGCCGTGTGGTGGACCTCGTCGTCAAACTCGGTGCAGTTGGTGTGGTGCTTGCGCAGATGGGTGATGAATGCGTTTCGTGCCACGCGAAACAGCCAGGAGCGAAGTCGAGTCTCTGCTGACAAAGAGGGGGCGGAGCGGGCCAGCCCAATAAAGGTCTCTTGAAGCAGGTCCATGGCCAACTCGCGATCTCCACACATACGCTGGAGATAACTCAACAGCGGGCGGTTCCAGGTCTCGAAGACGGCAACAAAGGCGCGCCCGTCACCCGTTCGCAAACCTTGGACCAGAGTGATTTCGTCCATCTCCATCCCCAATAGAACGCACGATCTTGGCTTCCGTGACAACAAAAATGAGGAGGCGGAATTTCTGTCACGCACGGACGGCTGCGGCGTTCTAGTGCTTGTTGGCGAGGCGAGGGGCCCGCCGAATCCCAAGTGGAGGTGTCTCATGTTGGAGTTCATGCTGGCTGGTGGAATGGCGATGTGGTTCATCTTGCTATTTGGTGGCACGGGGATTGGGGTGGCGATAGCCTATCTGTTTCGCGCCTCAGTCCGTCGAGAGGCCTTCTTTCGGGCTCTGTCCAACGCCACCCTCTTTGCATCCATTGCAGGCACGATCGCAGGGGTGGGCGCAGTCATGGCTAAGGTTCCGACTGTGGAACAGTGGGCCCACAGTCCGGATCGACCACTGATCGTGATGGCCGGACTGGGCGAGGCGCTTTCCAACGGTATCCTGGGATTTGCATTATTGGCGTTGGGGTGGTTCCTGTTTGCCTTTGGCAAGCGTCGGGAGAGTGGTATTTCGGCGGTCTAGCCGAGGACGCCGGGCTCGAACCCAGCAGGGTCCCTATTCCAATTCATCCAACCACTTCTGAGCAAAAGCGCGGGCCGTTTCGGTGGTTGCCTTGCCGGCACGGAAGGCCAGTTTCCACCCCCGGTCCTTGGCTTCATATTCGGGCTTCTTGAAGGTCTTCCACTCTTCGCCGACGGTTTCGGCATCGAAGTCAACACTCTTTGTGACTTCCAGAAACTCCTTGAGTCGTTTCGCAATCATCAGCCGTGGATTCTGGGACGGGAACTCCTTTTCCCATTCGGCAAGCTTCATTTCGTACTCTCTTCGAGAGGCTTCATACTGCTGGCGTGCTGCCTCGTCGGCCATGGCATCCTGAGCGGGATCGCTGGCCTGCATGGCCGCAACCATCTGTCGGCCCATCTCCAGGGCCTGCCGCAGGGCCTCTTTGGTGTCACCGGTTGCGTTGTTCATCTCACGTTCCAACTCGGCCAGCCCCTTGTTGGCTTCGGCCAATTGCTGCCGACGAGCGGCGGCCATAGTCACCGGTTCTTCGGGGGCCTGAGGTTTCGAGCCGGTGCGATACTCTTCGTACCACTCCAGGAAGGCGGGTGACTCGGTGTACGTTTTGGCGAAGGTCCCGACGGCGGTAACCACTGCGGGTCTCTTCGCCATGGGAATCTGTGCACAACGGTATGGGTAGCCGAAATAGCCGTACCCAAAGCTGGACTGGATCATGGCCTCGACGTCGTCTCGACCGGTTTGCATCTGTTGCAGCACCGCGTCAAACCCAGCGCCGGGACCCATCATCAGCGCTCCAATCAACATCAGAATCGGTGTCATGAAATCCTCCCTCGTTTGCCTCGACAGCACCAGTCAAGTGTCGCAGTATCGCCGGTGAACATTGGCCTATTGTGCACACTTGCCCTTTTGCGGACAATAGGCTCTTCGAAGTCAGCCGCTTTCTGCCTTCGTCGGGGTGAAGCCATGTACCGAATTATGACCTCGTTTGTCCTGGCCATGCTGCTGTCCGGGTGCCTGGAGTCCAATCCACAGCCCTCGCCTGGGCACAACGACCTTCGGGAATCGCCTTTCGACAGTAATGCCGTGGGAATCGACACCACACTTTCAGAGGACATAAAGCAGCAGGATCTTGTGTGGCCGGATGTGCCGGCGACGGACGATACCTGGTCGGGGGTTGACAATGCGGACGAGGAGGACGCGGTTGCCAGTGACATGAACGTGGAGCCCGACACCTGGGAACCACCGCCTGTGGCCCCGACCGCAGAGCCGGAACTGGTGCCCATTGAACACTTCCTGGTGACCTACGTAAAAGACCCCGCCGAGGATCCCATCGGACCGAAGCTGGATGCCGGGACGTTTGTACCGCCCACCGTCGCCGGTACGGATGCCGATGGCGTGAAGTGGCTGGACCGAGTGCCTGGCCAGGGCGGGACTTTGGGATATGCGGGGTACGGGCTGTTCTATGCGGTGGCCCACGTTACGTTGGACAAACCCGGCAACCTGGTCTTGAAGTCCGACCGGTTTTATCAGACCTGGGCCAACGGTTCTCCTCAGCCCGGCGACCCCTATGCAACGGGTTCTCATCGACTGCCCGGAAGCGGCGTGGTGGGGGACAACCTCATCGTGGGCATGGCGTACATGGCTATCAACGACCCCTCGATCCAGGTCCTCAAAACTCCTGACGAGGTCCTATTTAACCTGGCGGACACCACCTTGCCGGACCTGGTGGTGGGGCAGGCGGGCCAGACATGGGCCGGTGTAGCCTTCCTGAATTTGACGGACCATGCTCTGGGTTCCGTGACGGCCCGAGTGATCGAGTCCGAGTTCTTCCTGGCGTCGGAGGTGGTCTATCCCTCGCTAGGTCCAACGTCCTTGACGCAGTTGGGGTTCAACCTGATTCCCAAGGCAGCACCCTCCGAGGCGGGACAAACCTGGCAGGCTCGTCTGCGGGTAGAGTCCCCGGATCTGCAGTGGAGTTATGAAACGACCATTGACCTGCCTACAGTAGCGACCCATGTGCCTTACAAACACGCCAGGCGTTCATTGGTGGACCATTCGGTGCAATACGCCGGCGTGAATCCGCCCTCGGGTGATGTGATCCCCGCAGGCGGGCATTCGCTGGTCCTTTCGTTGCACGGAGCCGGGGTTCAGGGCATTGGCCAGGCGCAGGCTTACAGCGCCCGGGATTGGGCCTATCTGGTGGCTCCCACGAACCGCCGTCCCTTCGGTTTCGATTGGGAGGAATGGGGGCGAGTGGATGGTATCGAGGCGCTGGACGATGCCATGGCCACGTTCGGCATCAACCCGCAGAAAGTCTATGTGACAGGGCACTCGATGGGAGGTCACGGCACCTGGCAGTTCGGTGTGTTGTATCCAGACCGATTCCGAGTCGTCGGGCCCTCGGCGGGATGGTCGTCGTTTTACAGCTATGGGGGATCCGCCGAACCGACGGGGCCGTTCGCCAGGGCTCGAGCCTCCAGTTTCACGTTGAACTACGTCTCGAATCTGGCCAATCGAGCGGTGTACATGATTCACGGCGACGCCGACGACAACGTGCCTGTTTCCGAAGCGAATCTGATGGCAGCGGCGGTGGAAGCTGTGGCCGACGAGTTCTATTTCCATGTGCAGCCAGGCGCCGGCCACTGGTGGGACGGGGAAGCTTCCGCCGGTGCAGATTGTGTGGATTGGCCCGAACTCTTCCAGTGGATGCTGGAGCGAGAACTGGAACCCTGCGAGGGTTCGTTCAGCTTCACCACGCCGGGGCCCTGGGTCTCTGCCACCTACTCGTACGCCACGATCCAGTCCCAGGCGGATCCGCTTCAGGATTCTGCGCTGACGTCGCTGGCCCAAGGAACTTCGGTTGCGCTGACTACCCAGAATGTGCGCAGCATGATCCTGGATGGAGCGGCGCTGACGCAGGCCGGGTTCATCTCGCTTACCGTCGATGGCACCAACGTCCCCCTTGCCCAGACTCCGATTCAGTGGGGGCCGCAGGATGGCAAGACCCCGCATGTGCAGGGGCCCATGAATCAGGTCTACCACCGCCCCTTCTGTTTTGTGTATCCGCAAGAGCAGGATTCGGTCGTGCGGCGTTACGTGTCGTTCTTGATCTCTTCCTGGAATGTCACGGGCAACGGCCACGCCTGTGCCCTGCCGTACAACCGTCTTACCCCAGCGATTCACAAGGACTACAACTTGATCTATGTGGGGCTTGCGGCGGATCAGGTCCCGGTTCCGGACAGCATACCTTTCAGTTGGGATGCCTCGACGTTGACTTTGGGGACCCATCTGGTGCCCGGCGGAACGCTGCTGTTTGTGTTCCCGGAGCAAGGCCATCTGAGTGCGGCGCTGGTAGCCACCTCGGGGTTTGAGCCGCTGTTGTTCTGGAATCAGCCCTGGTCCTCTCGTTCAGGGTTCCCCGACTGGGTGGGCTGGACAGACGAGGGGCTTTACGGTGCCGGTTTCTTCGACCCCGAATGGGCCTTCAAAGAAGAGTTGGGGGTGGGGCTTTCGCAGGACTGAACGACAGGACTATTTTGCGGGATGCAGCGTGCAGCCGGCGGGGAACCAGGCCGGCAGGCCGTCGGCCACATAGGGAGAAGGACCGGCGACCCTGTGGTCCGTGAAGTAGTTGATCATGGCCCCGGTGTTGAACTGCGGGTGGTTTGTATGTCCATACGTATGGGGGCAGTCGATGACGGTTTGCCCGTTGGACGTCAGAAAATCGATGGCATAAGAAGCTGAAAGCTCGAAATCAATAATTGTAATGCCCATCATACCGTAAACGTCTTTGGCTCCGCCGTGGGTCATCAGCACCGTCCCCGGCTCCCCGGTCAAATCGGCCCAATCCAGCGTTGCCATGCCCATGGTGTTAACCTTGGCCACCGTCGAGGAGTCATTAAACCAGGCACCGGACATGGAAATCACCGTGGGCAGAATCGAAGGATAGCGTGCGTGCAGCATGTTGGTGAAGATGGCGCCGGCGCTGAATCCGAATGCAAAAATCGACTTGCTGTCCACTTGAGTAGTGTTGGCGATGCAGCCCAGGATCTCCTCGAAGAACGCCGCATCCGGGTTCTGGTCGCCGGGCTGGCTGTTGAACACGGACCACTCGATTCCATCGCCCCCGCCGGTGGGGTTAAGCGCCATGGATTTGGGGTAGACCACCACAAACGGGAAGTCGGGGTTGGCGTCGGGATTGGGTTTGAAGAAGGCCTTGAAGTTGTCCACCGAGTCTCCAAAGCCGTGGTACACAAAGATCACGCCCAGTGGTTTGGTGCCCAGGTTGGTGGGCAGGTCGATATAGAAACTGCGGCTTTTGCCGGCCACGTTCCAACCGTTGTTCCAACCTTCGGTGATCATGGGAGAATTGCATTCAAAGGGGATGGT
>CAYTWV010000130.1:0-9944 GCA_964442235.1 uncultured Myxococcales bacterium
CGAACACTTCTTCAAGGCAAAATTGCAGGTATCCGTGGTGCAGGGGTCCAAGTCATCACAACCGGGATTCGCCTCAGTGCAGAGGTTCGGATCGTCCTTGTTGGCGCACCGGTTCAGGTTGCACGAATCAAGGGTATAGGGATTACCGTCGTCACAATCGGTTTTGGTCCAGCAGCACTTAGGGTTCTGCCCCGGCACAAGCTGACGTTCGCAGACCGAAGCACCCAGATTGCAATACTCTTGGGTGCAGGTGTTGTTGTCGTTGCAATTGGCGTCAGTTTGGCAGCAGTTCGGCGTATTGGGGTTGGGGCCGTAACGACAGGCGTGGTTCACGCAGACGTCAAGGTCGCACGGGTTATTGTTGTTGCAATCCACATCGACATCACAGCAGCCCGCCACTTTGCCCGAGTTGTCGCAGAAACCGGCGACACAAAGGTCGGTGGTACAGAAGGCGCCGTCGTTGCAGTCACCGTCGACGTGGCAGCAGCCAGAGATAACGTTGTGTTTGCACTTGTTTCCGATGCAGGCTTCCTGGGTACAGTTGTTTCCATCATCCAGGCACGGGAAAGCGGCTTCATCGCAGTAGTTGGGGTCGAAGACGTGTTGGCACTGATTGCCCTGGCAATAGTCGATGGTTTCAGGTTTGGCGTCGTCCCAGGGGCCGCCGGTGGTGCAATCGGGATGGTAGTTGCAGCAATTGGTGAGCTGATTGGGCTCGTAGGTGCACTTATTGTCCAAACCGCAAAGGTCATCGGTGCAGGGGTTGCTGTCGTTGCAGTCCGCTGGGGTGTTGCAACATCCGGTGGCAGGGGCGCTGTGACGACAGATGTTTTTCACGCATCCGTCCACGGTGCAGACGTTATTGTCGTTGCAGTTGGGGTCAGGGTCCTTTTCGCAGCAGAGAGGGTTGGTCGAAGGGGTGTTGACGCAGGAGCCGGCGCCAAGGTCGCAATAGTCCGTGGTGCAGAATTTCCCGTCGTTGCAGACGGCGTTGGGGTTGGCGGAGTCGGGTGAGCAGCACTTGGCCCCATTGATGATGGACCAGTTGTTCGTGCAGGTGCCATTGGAGCAGACATCGTCGGTGCAGCTTTCGGCATCGTCGCAGTCGGCGTTGGTGACGCAGGGGGCGCACTTCGAGGTGGCCGGGTTACAGACTTCCCATTTGCCCGAGGCGCAGGTGCAATCGTAGAAGGAGTTGCAGCAGCCGGACTTGGGAGAATAGCGGCACTCGTATTTGCCACCGCCGATGGAGACGCACACGTCGTTGGAGCAGGGGTTACCGTCGTTGCAGATCGGGTCACCGTCGCCGGAGCATGACCTCTTAACATTAACGTTAACGCAGTCGGTGCCGGCGCAATAGGGGGCCTTCTTTCCGTCGGCAACGAGTGAACCGCAGATCTTGTGGGATCCCAGGGGCACGTCGGGGACCACCACCGGGACTTTTTCAGTCTGGGTAGCGACCAGGACTCCGTCCAGGTACCAGTTGACGCTTCGCCCGTCGGCGGGGAAGGTCCAGTTAGTGACCAGGAAATTTATGGTAATGGGGGTCACCGGTGTCGCCAATTGCAGGTACACGGTGGTGGCCGCCGGATCGGTAATTGTCAGCGTCGGGTCGCTGGCGGCAGGCAACTCGGCCTGCGCTGAGACACCGTCAAGGAGGTCCAAAATGCCGTCGATGGCATCCTCACTGGGAAGCGCCTGATGCGTTTCCTGACATGAGAACAACGTCAGAACCAGCGGGAGGGAAACTACGCTAATTAAGCGCGACAATCCCGTTTTCATGATGCCTCCTTGCCCATAGCGACGTATGAAAAAGACCCCTTGTGACCCGTAGAATATTGAACAAATCGACCTGTCCGAATGAGATCGCAGGCAGAGAGGTGGCGCCCCTCTTGAGCCGGGAAGCTCTGGTGGGAAGCCTGCGATCGGGTACATCCAATGGGGATGACCACTGCCAATCCTCGCGGTTCGATTTCAATACACGGATGGTGCGCGCAACACACAGCGCCCCGAGGGCGGTATGCACCTTCTATGCCAACAATTCTCGTTCTCTGGCGGGATGTCTTCCTTGCTTGTCATCGGCCTGGCAAGCGGCTTTGAGGTCTTTCGCGGGGCGGAAAGAGCGACTCTTTGCCGGTCACAAACCGTCACGTGCGTGACAAAAAAGGGCAACTCCACCAGGGCGCCACCATCCAGTGGTCTACTCTACTAAGTTCCTGGCGTCTGGGCAAGGAATTCGTGGGCTGCGGGCGGATCCGCTGGCTACAATGAGGGCGATCTGAAACGGGAGTGCCGCAGGGCCAGAAGCAGCAGTCCAAAAAGAAGCAGCAGGGCGATACCCGAGTTCGTCGTTTCATTCACAGCACAAGAGGAGGAGCGCTTCAACGGAGGCTCAAATTCGATCACCTGACCGTCGGGGAACGAGGCATCGGCGACCACGTCAGTCTGGCTGGGACAGCCCAGTGCAAACCACTCCTGGTCACAGCAATACCCGGAGTAAACGGTTTCTTCGCCGCAGACGCAGGGCGTCGTGAGGTACTCGTCTGGGGGGCACAACTGGCATGTGGAACAAACCACCACAATTCGGGGGCCAGCGATGTTGTCGGCCTCGTTAGCTTCCACGATGGCGTTGGAGGAATCGACCAGGGCGAATGCATAGTACTCGCCGTCGGGAGCCAGGGGCCACTCCGATTCCCAGACGGTGGATTCTGCGGCGGCCAGGCCGGGCACCTCCTGGTAGGCATCGCCCAAGTCGCCCAAAGCAGGGGGGTTCTCCCTATCCCGAAAGAGGTCCATTCGGAACGGGGCCTCGACGGGGGCATCGCCGTTATTGGTGACGGTCACAGTAAAGAGCACCCGATTCCCAACGACGCGGCTTCGGAAGTCGGACAGGTCCAGATTCGGCCCCGCTTTGGTCACGATCTCAACGGTTTCGGAACGGGCATTGTTCTGTTCATTGGTTTCCGGCCACATGGAGAAGAGGTCCAGGACGGCCCAAGAGACATAGGTTCCATCGGGAATGCCATCGGGTCGGTCCCAAACCACGTCTTTCTGGTAGAAGGCACCGGGTGACGGCGGAGGCATTATCTTTGGTAGGCAACTCGGCCGCGTTGAAGAAGAGGTCCAGGTCGAACGAGTCCGTGACGGGTTCGCTGCCTGCGTTGGTCACGACCACCATGTATCCTACGGCGTTGCCCTTGGCCCCTTGGACCTGGGCTCCTTCGAAAATCTTGACCTGAAGGTCGGGGCCTGGGACATCCAGGATGACCTCTTCTTTGGCATCGTTGTTCTTCTCGTCGGCTTCCAGGATTTGGCAGTCACAATCGGCCCGGGCCCAAACCGAGTATACCCCATTGGGAAGGGGGGGGCCGTACATGGAGAAGAGTTGTTCTCCGCCGACGGCCAGGCCCTGTGAGAACTCGAGAACCGCCCCTTCACCCGCTTCGACGTCGGGAGTTTCGCAAGGGCTTGGCTGGTCAGTTCGGTCGTAGTACAGGCAGAGTTTGTATAACTGGTCGGGATCGACGCTTTTGAAGCCGTCATTTCGAATCACGCCCTCGAACAGGGGCAGGGAGCCCTGCATGGAGTAATAGAAGGAAGGGATTGTGAAGTCCGGTCTGTCGGTGACTTCGTAGCCATGGGTGCAGCAGTTGTTGCCGGTGCTGGGCTCCGAGACTTCGGCAAATCCGTTGACCACAGCCAGAAGCGTGAAGAGTCCACCGGGAACTGCCACGGACTTGGTAACGGTGGTGGATTGTCCTGGCGCAAGGGCGGGGACTTGCACCCAGGCATCCCCGGGCTCATTCAAAGCATCGGCGCACACCAGATTCCCGGCATCAGAAAACAGGTCAAGCCCCACGGGCACCGACGTGCTGGCTGTTCACTGGTTCTTGACGACCATGGTGAATCGAGTCAACGAGAGGTCGGCGGGGTCTGGTTCCGCACTGCAGGCTTCGATTACCAGGTCGGGAGAGACCGAAGGCCCGGTGACCGAGTACTCGCCACAAATGATGTTGTTGGTCTCGTTGCCCTCGGCGCAAAAGTTGCCGAAGGTGCCCAGGGCGGAGTCGACATAGAGCAGATATCGGTATGGCGTGGGCGATGCAGAGAGTTGAAGGTTGAAGGACTTGGAGAGGGTGGTTCCGGCGGCCAGGTCCGAGGCCGTGAAGTCCCAGTTGGCATCGCTGGCCTGGTTACAGGCAGAGGGGGGCACGGAGCAGGCACAAGGATAGCTGGCCCAGAAGTCCGCCCACCAGGCGACACCGCACCCGGCATTACCCAGGTTAAGGATCTTGATATCAAATGAGACCAGGCTAGTGGATCCCTGGGGCGTCACCGACGGCGTCACCTGACCCGTCAAGTCTGGTGCCGCATTGGTCTCCATGGGCAGGAGAGCGCACACAGCAGTCGCACACAGAAGGGTCGAGATGCGCAGCGAGAAGCGTGTCATACGGATCCCCCGGTTGAGGAGGTTGCAAACAGACTGGGCAAGTATAGCTGTTGTGGGGGCTGGGCTCAAGACTACGCCCGAGCAAACCTGCGGAAACAGGCGCTAGAACACGAAATAGAGGTTCCCTTGGAAAGACCAGGCCCAAGTAGAATCCTTGGCAGGAACTCCGGAGATCAGGTAATCGGCTGGGCGGTCCAAAGCCCAAAGAGGCAGAAGCACCCCAAAGGCAGCGGTCGCCATGAAGTGTCCGGCTTCCTCGAAGAAGACCATGGCATCCAATTCGGCTCCCATGTTGGGGTCATTGCCCGGGGTTGCATCGGAATCCAGGGCCAGTCCGTAGACGCCGCTGATCAGGCCGCCAAAGGCGTTTTGCTCGGTGGGAATGAGGTCAAAGTCGAAGTGGGGCCGCACGTAGACGGTATTGGAGATTCCGCCCAGGACCTCTCGGTAGAGCAGCATATCGATGCGGTAATTCCGATTGAAGTTGAAGGTTCCCCAGGTCCCGTCGTTGCCCCAAGGAGATGTAGCTCCGCTGGCGACGGCCACATACTCGGCGTTATCCCCGGAGGCTACGCCCATATCCAGACCAAATCCAAACATCCCCAAGGTGATGTTGGACTCCAGGGCCCCGCCCCATTGCATCAAATCCACCGGAGAATCGGAGGTTGTTCCCATGGGATGCTGGATGGTTCCGAACAATGCAGCGGCTTCCAGGCCGACGTATATTCGGGTGGAGGGGTCGGGTCGCCAGTCCATTCGGGCGAACAAATCGGGTTGAAGCAGCCAGGCATTTCGCTTGACCAACTCCAACTCAGAAAAGTTTGCAGAGTTGTCGCCGGTTGCGGACCCCGGGACAGCCGCCATGTCCTGGGAACGGTAGGTCAGTAAGACCCCCCAATCCAGGACGGGATGGCCGGTGGCGAGTTCTTTTCTGAAGGCGGACCACTCGGCGGCCGTGGCAGGCAGAGTGGACGCTGCCAGTTCGAATTGGTTGATGTCGTCCAGGTCGTCCAGGTCATAGGCATAGGGACGGTTTCCGAGCCAGTAAGAAGAGGGGCCCGAAGCCATGAAGGCATAGGCAGCGTGCAGGCGAATCCCGCCCAGAGGCAGTTGCCACTGCACTCGATCCAAGTAGTTGGCGCCGTCGGCTTCAAGGGCACTGAATCGCTCCATGGGGGTCAACGTGCCGTTGAAGCGGTCGAAGTCGCCGGAGTGTGTGACCATGCCCAGGCCCCATCCCCAGGCGAATCGCCCCAGCTTGAGGGTACCCAGAGCGAGGCCCGCTCCGTCGTCGGAGGCCCCGATATCCCACTCGGCCCAGGCCTCTTTCACGGTAAGGCTGTCCGAAAAGCTGTTGACTCCGGACGAGGGGGGCACTTGGGTTCCAGTGAGCGTGTCCACGGCGATTCCGGGATAGACGCCTGCCAGATACTCGGGCGTGCTGCCCAGAATGAGGTTATCGAGGATGTCGATGCGGGTTCCGATACGAATGGAGGGGGAGAGATGAATTATGGGGGCCAGCCGAAGTCGCATGGTGGCCGTCCCGAGAGTGTTCTCGCTGTTACCTTTAATGTAGTCCGAGAACGAGGCACCGCCGGAGCCATTGACGAAGTTGCGAGAGAGGGGCGGGAGGAAGAGGGAGGTCCCCGTCACTTCGCCTTCGGTTTTTGCGAAGTAGGTCCCCAAATCGGCTTCGCCGAAGAGGGCGGTCCGAATGCGGTAGTAGCCATGCCATTCCAGGTAGGGGAAACGCTGGAGCGGGGGCATGGGGCCCTGGGCAGAGTTGAGGGCTTCGGCCCGGAGCTGATCCAGCAAAGAGGGTTCGTCTTGCACCGGGGAAACGACCTCACCTTCGGAGACCGGTTCCTCGGAGGTCTCGGCTGGGACCTCGTCAGGAGCCGTGGCCTCATCGGAGGCTTCTTCAGGGTCGCCCTGCTCGGGCTGGGGGTCCTGGGCAGGCTGCTCGGATGCGGGCGGGTCGTCGCTGGGCGAAGCGGCTGCCGTGTGGCCGGCGAGAGCAAGCGACAAAAAGAGCAGAGCCAGTGTGGCGACACGTCGCATGAATCACTCCTTCGCTCCTCAACGCCGGGAGCTGGTCGGCAAAAGACCTATCGCACGAGTGCGACTAGCGCACAACGATATTCACAAGGCGCTTAGAAGCAACGATAACCCGGACCACGGTCTTGCCTTCCAGCCATTTGGCCATGGCAGGGCACTTCAGGGCGGCTTCCTGAATTTCTTCAGGGGTCGCCGCTGCCGGGACTTGAAGCTGTGCCCGGACCTTCCCATTGAGGGTGATGGCCATTTCAAGCACATCGTCCTGGCACATGGCCTCGTCATGGGTGGGCCATGGGGCCTCGGCCAACAAGCCGCCGGTGCCGAAGGTCTCCCAGAGTTCCTCGGTCATGTGGGGGACAAAGGGATGCAAGAGGAGGCAGAGGGTTTTGACCGACTCGATCAAGACGGGCTTCTCGCCGTTACGGGCCAATTCTTCCCGGGCGGAGAAGAGAAGGTTGAAGAACTCGCGGATGCGAGCCAGGGCCGTATTGAAGGAGAAGCGCTCTACGTCAGAGGATACGGACTTGATGGTCCGATGCATCATACGAAGGACTTCCTGGGCTTTGGGCGAGGCCGAGGGGGCCGCAAGATCTTCGGGGGCATC
This sequence comes from uncultured Myxococcales bacterium, assembly GCA_964442235.1. Lineage (GTDB taxonomy): Bacteria > Myxococcota_A > UBA9042 > CAIXZC01 > CAIXZC01 > CAYTWV01. Next base: position 7,113 of record CAYTWV010000130.1, read on the forward strand.
GGCAGCATCCTGGGCCAGGTTCCAGAAGCGTTCCAGGAAACGATAAGCGCCCTTCACCCCTTGCTCGGACCAGTTCAAATTGGCCTCAGGAGGCGAGTCGGACAGGATAAAGAGGCGAGCGGTATCAGCGCCGAACTCCTGAATGATGCGTTCGGGGTCGATGACGTTCTTCTTGGATTTGGACATCTTCTCGACGGCACCCTTCTGCACGACAACGTCGGGGCGGTCTTTCAGCAGGAAGTGTCCGTCCTGTTCCACCACTTCTTCGGGGTAGTAGTACCGTTTGACGACGCCGCCCTCGGGCAGGACTTCCTCGGAATGGAAGGCCTCCATGCAGACCATGCCCTGGGTGAGCAGGTTGGAGAAGGGCTCATCAATGGTCACGTATCCCAAGTCACGAATCATCCGGGTGAAGAATCGGGCGTAGAGCAGGTGCATGATTGCGTGCTCAACGCCACCAATATACTGATCCACGGGTGCCCAGTAGGCGACGTCTTCGGGGAGGAAAGGGGCGTTGTTCCTGTCAGTGGAGCAGTAGCGAAATTGATACCAGGAGCTCTCGACGAAGGTGTCCATGGTGTCGGTATCGCGTCGGGCTTGCCCGCCACAACCGGGGCAGGTGACTTTCCAGAAGCTCTCCAGTTTCTGGAGTGGGTTACCGATTCCATCAAAGGCGACCTCTTCGGGGAGGCGCACAGGCAGGTCGCTGTCGGGGACGGGGACCACGCCACAGGAGGGGCAGTGAATCATGGGAACTGGGCAGCCCCAGTATCGCTGTCGGGAGACGCCCCAGTCTCTGAGCCGATAGGTGGTTTTGGGTTCCCCGGCGGCCTTCTCTTGAAGGGCAAGGGTAATCGCTTGTTTCGCCTGGTCGCTGGGCAGACCATTGAAGGAGAGCGAATTGACCAGCGTTCCTGCGTCCTCAAAGGCTTCGGTCATGGCAGCGGGGTCATGGGGCTGCTGTCCCTCGGGGGCAATGACGGGACAGATGGGCAGATTGTAGGTTCTGGCAAACTCGAAGTCGCGCTGATCGTGTGCGGGCACGGCCATAACGGCGCCGGTTCCGTACCCCATGAGCACAAAGTTGGCCAGGTAGATGGGGACCCTATTTCCGGTAAACGGGTGCAGGGCATAGGAGCCTGTGAAGACCCCTTCTTTGCCGAAGCCCGCTTCCACTCGTTTGGACCCCATGGCGACGTACTTCTTGACGAAGGCGTCGACCTCGGTTTTGCGCTCCGGGGTGACCAGTTCGGCGACTCGGGGGTGTTCAGGTGCCAGGGACATGAAGGTCACGCCAAACAGGGTGTCTGGGCGCGTGGTGAAAATCGTGATGGGGTTGCCACCGTTTTCGACGGGGAAATGGACCAGGGAGCCGAAGCTCTTTCCAATCCAGTTGATCTGCTGACGGATGACATAGTCCGGCCAGCCTTTGCGGAGGGTTTCGAGCCCCTCGAGCAACTCATCGGCGTATTGGGTGATCCCCAGATACCAGGCCGGCATTTCTTTTTGGCTGACGGCACCGCCGCAGCGCCAGCAGACGCCGTCTTCGGCTTGTTCATTGGCCAGGACCCCGTGCAGTTCGCACCAGTTGACCTGTGCGGTTTTGCGATAGGCCATGCCCTTCTTCCAGGCCTCGATGAACATCTTCTGTTCCCAGCGGTAGTATTCCGGGGAGCAGGTAGCCAGTTCGCGGTCCCAGTCATAGGAGAAGCCCAGGCTTTTGAGCTGGCGCCTCATGGTGTCGATGTTGCTGTAGGTCCAGCCGGCGGGATGGACGCCGCGTTCAATGGCGGCAGTTTCGGCCGGCATACCCAGCGAGTCCCAGCCCATGGGGTGGAGTACATTGAAGCCGCGGTGGGTCTTGTATCGGGCGACCACATCCCCGATGGCGTAGTTTCGGACGTGTCCCATGTGGATGCGTCCGGAGGGATAGGGGAACATGACCAGAGTGTAGTACTTGGGTTTGCTCGGGTCCCTTTTGACGGAGAAGCTGTTCGATTTGTCCCAGTAGGACTGCCATTTCTGCTCTATGGAAGAGAAGCGATAGCCTTCTCGGTTACCTTTCACGATGAAACTCCTTGATTGGGGGACGAGGCAGAGCGGGCGGAACTTGCTAGTTCGCTGGCTTCTTGATGAGGGCGACATTGTCGATCAGGATGAAGCCCTCATCCGGTTGGCTTTTTTCCCGATTGACTCGGAAAGAGAGTTGTTTGACGGTTTTGAGGGCCGAGGGGTCGTCCTTGATGATGGTCTTCACGGCGACTTCAAAACGTTGCCATTCGCCGGTGAGTTCAAATCCATTGGGGGCTGCCTTGGAGGCACCCTGGTTGGCATCGGCGAACTCTTCCCAAATGACCAGTTCAAGGCGCAGGGTGCGAGATTTGCCATCGCCGGTACGGGCCAGGAAGGTGATATAGTCGACGTCGGAGAGGTCCATTCTTTCGGTTCGGTCGCAGTTCTCGGGTAGGGCCTTGAGGTCTTCGTAGAAGCCGCAATAGTCTCCCTCGCCGGGGAGGTCGTAGTGCAGGGTCAAGACGCCCTTTTCAGCGTTTTCCAGTTGGGTATCCCGAGAGCAGCCGCCGTTTTCCCAGCCCCAGATATTCCAAACGCCACCGAGCAGATTCAGGGACGCCTGGGTACTGACGTCTTCGGACTTCTGTACCTTCTTGCCCTGCTCTTTCTCTTCATAAAAGCGTTTGCAGGCAACGGTCTTGGTTTCGAAGGTCTGTTCATAGTCATTGACCATGACCCAGGTGTCGGGGAGGGGATTCGGGCGCAGTTCAAGGGTCTTGAAGCGAGGGTCGCCCTGAACGAGCAGAGCCAGGGTCTTCT
>CAYTWV010000131.1:0-5283 GCA_964442235.1 uncultured Myxococcales bacterium
TTCCAACTGGTCTTTGCCTCCCACCAGCAGCAGGCGTGCGGTGGGGGGCATGGCTTTGAGCAGGGCGTCCATAAGGGCGAGGTCGATCATGGAGACTTCGTCGACAATCAGTGCATCCAGCGAGAGGGGATAGTCCTGATTGCGCACGAACTCACCCGAAGCGGGCTGGTACTCCAGCAGCCGGTGGATGGTTTTGGCTTCCATGCCTGTGGTTTCGGTCATGCGTTTGGCAGCTCGGCCCGTGGGGGCACACAGGGCCACCTCGGCTTCCAGATGGCGCAATCCGGCAATCAGGGCTTTGATGACGGTGGTTTTGCCCGTGCCGGGGCCGCCGGTCAGCACGGCGACGGGATTCTCCATGCAGAGTTGCAGGGCGCCGATTTGTTCGGGGGTCAAGTCGATGGTGCTGGCTTCCAGGGAATGGGTCAGCGCCTCACGGATAACTTCGGGGTGGGTCGCTTCCCGGGTAGCCAACAGGTCTACCAGGTGGCGGGTGATGGCGGTCTCGGCGTTGAACAGCATGGGCAGATAGACTCTGGAGTCTTGGATGTCGGGCTCGATAGCCAGAGCGCCCAACTCACCCAAACGAAGCACCACGGCACTGACCAGGGATTCTTCGACCCCCAGGAAAATGGCACATTCGGAGATCAAGCGGCCCAGGGGGAAAAAGCAGTGCCCCTCGGAAGCCTGATCTTCCAGGAAGTAGAAGAGTCCGGCTTCGACACGATCGGGCGAATTTCGGTCGATGCCGACATTCTGGCCGATGCGGTCTGCCGTGAGGAAACCGATGCCTCGGACTTCCTTGGCCAGTCGGTAGGGGTTGGTCTTGACCAGTTGCACGGCGTTCCCCTTGTAGAGGTTGATCAGTTTGTTGGCCAGCGAGGGTCCAAGCCCAAACGAGTGGAGTGCGATCAGTTGGTTTCTGCTGCCGGATTTCTGCTGCCAGGCTTCGGCGATTCGTTGGATCTTGGCTTTGCCCAGGCCCTTGAGTTCGCTGAGTCGGTTGGGGAAATTTTCAAGGATATTCGGTAGTTCGTCACCGAAATGTTCGACCAGGCGGGCAGCGGTTCGTTTGGCCACGCCGGGAATTGCTCCGGACCCCAGGTACCGTTCCACGCCTTCGATGGTGGGGGCGATGGGCACAAAGCGCTCGACGCGAAGTTGTCTGCCAAATCGTTTGTCCTGAACCCAGCGCCCCTCGACGCGGATGCGGTCGTTTTCGGATAGGGCAGGCATAATGCCCACGATGACCGAAGGGGGGCCGCCCTCGTCCAGGGTAAGGTGGGCGACGGTGTATCCCGAATCGGCGTTCAGGTAAATGATCCGAAGGACACGGCCTGTGAGGATGAGGTCCGCCATGGGGCGGTACGTTGGCACAGGGGGGCGGGGCGGTCAAGCCGGCATCGCACTCGGGGTGGAGAAATGGGCGAATTTGTGTTATGTTCCGACCACTTGTCCCGGTATCTGGCCTGCTGCCAGGGAAGGGGCGTGTCAGGGAGACGAGATGTCGAGTGTTCCTCATCTGGTTTATGCGGATTCGACGGGCGAGATTTTCGATCATCCCAGGCTGCGGATGGCCGTTTGGGATGGGTATCAGATTCGTGAGCCCTTGCCCGAAGAGTTGGTGCCGCTGCCTTTGGGGAGCGACATGTACCTGTTGCCGGGGCGGACACCGTTGGGATTCGACAACAAGGGGCATTTGATCGAGTTGGATGGCGAGGGAAGCGAGCGAGTCAATGCGGTGTCGGCGTTTGTGGCGCCGGCCTGGTTGAGGCTGACGCATCCTGCGTATCGTAAACTTCCCGATGCGCCCACATTGCCGTTGTATGCCTATTGCAGCCTGGGATGGGCCGACGGGGTATTCTGGACCACGGCGTTGCGCATCGACCCCGAGCCCAGGCAGGATCCGGGCACGTTTGACATGTTGAAGATTCGTGCGGGCGTAGATCGAGATCTGCGGGTCAGCCCCAAGAACCGATTGATGATGCAGTTGCGACGTTGTGCGCTGGAGTATGGCTGCCGAGCGGCTCAGAATTTCTTTTTGAAGCGATTCGAGGCACCATTGCCGACCTCGAAGCAGTGTAATGCGCGATGTGTGGGGTGCATTTCGTTCCAAGAGGGCGACGTGCGTCCCAACCAGGAGCGGCTGACGTTCACGCCAACGCCGGCCGAGGTGGCCGAAGTGGCGATGTTGCATTTTGGCCGAGTGAAAAACGCCATTGCTTCGTTTGGGCAGGGCTGTGAAGGTGAGCCGTTGACTCAGGCCAAGGTATTGCTGGAGTCCACCAAAACAATCCGCGAAAAGTCCAAAGAAGGGACCATCAACCTGAACACCAACGCGTCCAGGCCCGATGTGGTCGAAGAGTTGTGCAATGCGGGGCTGAGTTCTATTCGAGCAAGCCTTGCCAGCCCCACGCCCGAGTTGTACGACCGCTACCACCGTCCCGAGGGGTATGGCTTCAACCACGTGGTGGAGTCCATCGACCGTACCAAAGCGTCGGGCAAGTTCGTATCGTTGAACCTGCTGGTTTTCCCGGGGTTGACGGATCGGGCCGACGAGATGGCAGCGCTAAGAGAGTTCATTCGGGAGCACCGGGTGGACATGATTCAATGGCGCAACATGAATATGGATCCCGAGGCCTATCTGGATGTGATGGGCCGCGGCGAGCGAGGCGAGGGGCTTGTGGCGTGTGTTCGCACGTTGCAGGAGGAGTTCCCGGCCTTGCGGCACGGCTACTTCAATCCGTTCTTGGGGTAGCCCCTGTCATAGGGGACGCCAAATGGACGGGAACGTGGGTGGACGGGGGTTCGGGACTGCGAAGGAACAGATCCTGGGCCCGAAGAGAGCAAACCAGCCGGCAAAGGAATGGGCGCAACACGATGAAGAGGACTTCTTGGGTACTGCTTCTGCTGGGTTTAGCCTGTTCCTCGGAAAAGGCGCTTCCCACGCCGGATTTGGGGCTTCCCGAAGTGCCTCTTGATGGGGACATCGGATTTGAGACGGGCCAGAATGATGCAAATACCGGGGAAGCCTGCGACATCATCTGGCAGATGAAGACCTTTCGTTCGGGGGCCACGGCGCACCTGGCCATGGGCAAACAGGGCGAAGTTTATGTGGCGGCCTACCAGAAACTCTATGCGCTGGACTCGGCAAAAACGGGGAAGGAGTTGTGGGTTTGGCCCGACGGCGACACTCAGTCGGGAATCGGGGCGCTGGAGGAGCAGCTTTATAGCCCGGTGGTTGGCCTTGAAGGCGCCATTGTGGTGGGCAGCAGCCAGAACCGATTGTTGGCGATAAACAAGACTGGGTTGGCTCGTTTTGCAGTGCCAACCGAGGGGCCCATCTCTGGGGCGCCGGCCATGAGTTCGGACCGACGTATTGTTGCGCTGACCGATACCGGGGCGTTGTACCTGATTCGGGATCTGGGGCAGAACAAGGGGTATGTGGCGTGGTCGCTGGTGGGGGCCCAGGCGTTTGCCCAGCCCAGGGCAGGATTGCAGCCCTTGATTGGCTTGAAGAATGCCGACGGCCACGAAACGATTTGGGTGGTGACCCGGACAGCGGTTCACCGGGTGGATCTGGAAACCGGTGTGGTGATGGGGACCACGGCGTTGCCCGAGGGGCACACGTCGACCAGCAATCCGATTCTGGATGCTGAGGGGAGGCTTTGGGTTCTGACCGGAGCAGAGCCTTCGGGGGACTATTATGGAAGCAGTTGGCTTTGGGCGGTGAATGCCGACGGGACGGCCGCAGCGGACTTGCCGCTGCAGATTTACACGGGAAAGACCGCTGCGGTGAGCCTGTCACAGGGAATCAAAGAGAGCCTTCTGATTGGGACCAACAACAATGGCGTAATGGTCTTTTCGTTGAAGCTGAAGAAGCCGCTCTGGTCGGACCTGAAGGCCTATTCGGATGTTTCTCAGCCGGTGCAGGCCAAGGATGGCACGGTCTATTTCGGGGCGTGGCCGCATTGGCTTGAAGCTTACAGCGAGGCGGGCATTCCGTTGTGGGAAGTGCGCCTGGACGATCCGACGGATCCGTTGGGTGCGCAGCTATCTGCCTCGTCTCCGATGATCTTGGAGAATGGGGATGTTCTGTTCCATAACGGGCACGTGGTTACGGCGATTCGGTGCACCGAGGCGGGGCCGGCGACCTTAACGTGGCCGAGGTTCGGTGGAAACAATAAAAATACGGGCAATTTGTTCGACAGTGCGACGGCTGGGGAGTGAACCTTGCGGAATGCATTCAAGGAACTGATCGAGAGGAAGCGGGCCATTCTTTTTGATGGTGGAATGGGTACTCTGCTATATTCTAAGGGCATTTATATAAATCGTTGCTACGACGAATTGAACCTGTCGTCGCCGGAGTTGGTTGCCGATTGTCATCGGGAGTATTGCCGAGCCGGGGCCGATGTGGTGGAGACGAACACGTTTGGGGCCAATCGGTTCAAGCTGCGGGGATACGGGTTGGAGGAGCGGTTGGTGGAAATCAACCGTCGAGGGGCCGAACTGGCGAGGCAGGCGGTGGATGCCGGGGTGCTTGTGGCCGGGGCGGTGGGGCCCTTGGGCATCCGCATCGAGCCTTGGGGACCCACGTCGGTGGAGGAGGCTCGAGAGGCCTTTCGAGAGCAAATCGAGGGATTGGTCTCGGGTGGTGTGGACGTGCTGATTCTGGAGACGTTTGGGGACTTGAACGAGATTCATCAAGCGTTGCTGGCGGCGCATGAGGTGGCGCCGGGCATGCCGGTCGTGGCTCAGATGACGTTGCAGGAGGATGGGAACAGTTTGTACGGCACGGGGGCCGAGGTGTTCACCAAGCGTCTGGAGGCGTGGGGCGCCGACGTCGTGGGGGTGAATTGCAGTGTGGGTCCGGAAGTGACCTTGCCGGCTGTGGAAGTGCTGGTGGGGGCGACCTCGTTGCCGGTCTCGGCGCAACCGAACGCCGGGGTGCCCAGGGCGGTGGAAGGGCGCAACATTTATCTGGCTTCGGCGGACTATTTTGAGGAGTTTGCCAAACGATTCCTTCAGACCGGGGCCCGAGTGATTGGCGGGTGTTGTGGCACGACGCCGGACCATGTGCGTTCGATGCGCAAGGCGATTCAGGCGCACACTGCTGACGAGCGGTTGACCACGATTCGCACTCAGTCATCGGTCGAAGTGGTGAGTTTGGAACCCAGCCGCCCCGAGGCGCCGCTGGTGGAGCGCTCGGCGTTTTCCAGGAAGTTGGTGGAAGGGACGTTCGTGACGGCATTGGAGTTGGTGCCACCCAAGGGATTGGACTTG
>CAYTWV010000131.1:5293-9930 GCA_964442235.1 uncultured Myxococcales bacterium
TTGGGGCGCATTCTGTCCAGGGCCGCCAAAGCGCACGAAGCGGGTGTGGATGTCATCAACATCCCCGACGGGCCCAGGGCCACGGCCAGAATGAGTCCTTTGGCCATGGCGTTGGCGTTACGGCAGCATGTGGGCATCGAGCCGCTGCTGCATTACACCTGCCGGGACCGCAATTTGTTGGGCATGCAATCGGACCTGCTGGGAATGCAGAGTCTGGGAATTCGCAACCTGCTGCTGATCACGGGGGATCCTCCGAAGATGGGGGACTATCCCGATGCCACGGCGGTGTTTGACGTGGATTCCATTGGCTTGACCAACATGGTGGGCCGGTTGAATCGGGGCATTGATATTGGTGGTAACGATATCGGCGATCGGACCGAATTTGTGATGGGTGTAGGCGTGAATCCCGGGGCCATCAACATGGAGCAGGAACTGCGCCGGTTCTATTGGAAGGTGGAAGCGGGGGCCCATTTTGCGATTACTCAGCCGGTATTTGATGCCGGGCACCTGGAGGCCTTCCTGGAGACCTTGGCGAAGGCCAGACTTAAGATTCCGGTGCTTGCGGGCATCTGGCCGCTGGTCAGCCTGCGAAACGCTCAGTTCATGAGTAACGAAGTGCCCGGGGCCCACGTGCCAAGCTCGGTGTTGAAGCGAATGGAAGCGGCCCAGGCCAAGGGAAGCGAAGCGGCTCGAGAAGAGGGCGTGGCCATTGCCAGAGAGACGTTGGCCCGAGTGCGGCCGCTGGTGCAGGGCATCCAGGTGTCGCCTCCCATGGGGCGTGTGGACCTGGCGCTAAGTGTGTTGGAGCCGTAATCCCCACTGCGGTTGTTATGTTCAAATGGGAGATTGCCGAGCGTACTATGGCGAAGTAATCGACCCTTACGGCCGCTATTCTTCGGGGATGACGGTTTGCACGCCGGCACCCCACCACTTCTTGGGGACCGTGGTGATGGTTTTCAGGACCTCGCCGGTTTTGGTGTCCACGATGGAGATCTTTCCGGATTCGTCAAAGGCCATGGCGCGACCGGTCCAGCCGGCCAGCCCGTAGACCAGCGACAGGCCCGTCATCTCGCCCACTTCACGCACCACGGCCCCGGTTTTTGGGTCCACTTCAACCAGATAGTCGTTGGCCACCCCGGTCTTGTTAACGGAAGCAAAGGTGCCGACCTTTTCAATGGAATACGCATCCCCGCTGGACATATAGCCTTCGCCATAAGAGCCCAGTTGTTCCGCAAAAAACTCATTTCCCTGGGCGGTCAGCCGGTACCAGCCTCCCACACCCGAGATGCCCACAAGCACGTCTTTCGGGTCCAGCACGCCCTTGGGAACCAACGTGAGAGCGTTGAATGGCTCGGGAAGCGTCCCCACCCGGTAACACTCGCCGGTGTTGGCGTTGACCACGTAGAGGCCCGAATAGGAAACGCCGTAGAGGACGCCGTATCGGTCGATGGCGATGTCGGTCATCTTGTGAGGGTTGTTGTCCGTATCCTCGGGCCAACTGAAGAAGGCCACGAAGTCCATTTCGTAGGTCTTGACCTGCATCAGCCAGAGTTCGTCGGCCGTGTGGGCATAAACGGCATTCTGCAGGACGTGCCCGGGTGCTGTGGGGTCTTCGGGGAACAGATCGAAGGGGTCGGGGATGCCGTCCTTGTCGGTGTCGTCCAGAATCTGGTGGTTTGCCTGATCGGACTCTGCCTGATCCGGCGGAACCAAAACGTCCTGTTGGACCTGGTCGGACCCCGTGTCCGGGGTGGGAACATCGACGTCACCAAACAGGTTGTTCAAGTCCTGCCCGTTGTTCTTGTCCGTGTCGGAGCCGCAACTCCAAGCGCACACCAGACACACCAGACCCGACCACCCCATAAGGCGTGTGAAACGAACGAACCTGCTCATGGCCTTCTCCTGCAACGAGGTGAACAGAACGCACGGGCAGCAGACCACAAACAGGGCCGAAGATCAACGACTGTGGCAGTGTCTGTCAGATTGGAGCTTGAAAAAGGACAGCCCTCATGGAGAGAGTGCCCATATCCATGCCGGTCACGGGAAAGGTGATGCGATCGTCCGCAGAGGAGGCGCCGGCAGGGTATAACAAAGGCAGAAAATGGTCCGGGGTTGGATGGCTGAGTCTGCCATTGGGGGTCTTGAGAGCGCCGGCGAGGAAGTCTTTGTCATGGCGTTGCAGAGCCAAGGCGACATCCGCATCGAAAGCGTCGGCCCACTGGGCGGGCGAGAGGTCATTTCGACGCATGGAGTCCATGGCGTGGCGCAGATTGTGAGTAATGTTCCCGCTGGCAAAGATCAGAACACCCTGTTCTCGAAGAGGGGCCAGCAAGGCAGCGATACTCAGGTGCTCGGCGGGTTCCAGGTCGGCATGGATGCTGAGTTGGACGACGGGGATGTCAGCCAGAGGAAACAGGTGCGAGAGCACGCTCCATGTGCCGTGATCCAGGCCCCAATCCACGGAGACTTTGGCTTTGTGAGCATTCAACAGGTCGACAACCTGGGCCGCAAGAGCGGGACTGCCGGGGGCGGGGTAGTTCAAGGCATAGAGTTCCGGGGGGAATCCATAGAAGTCGTGAATTGTCTTCGGTGTTTCCTGAGCGGTAGTGGCCAATTCGGGCACATACCAGTGAGCCGAGACGGCCAGGATGGTTTTGGGTGTGGGAAGGGTTTTGCCCAGGGTGCGCCATGCGTCTGCCCAGGGGTTGGAGCCCAGGGCGTGCATCGGGTTGCCATGACCCACAAAGAGCATGGGCATTTTCTGCGGGCCTTTGGGGGCCTCTTGAGTTGGGGGGATGGTCGCCGTGGATTCAGTTGGCGTGGGGGGAAGAGTCGCCGGTGCGCCCGAAGGGGGTGCAGCGGGTGCAGGAGAGAGAGGGGATTCTGGTTGGCACGATGATGCAACGGCCAAGAGGCCAGCGGAAATCCCGAGGAATTGGCGTCGTTCCAAGTCGAGGCCTCCCGAAACACAAAATGGGGATGGTTCAGACCTTACGAAACCGCCTGGCCATGGCCCAGCCCAGTACCAGCAGAAGAGTAAGCACGGAAGTGTGGGGAGGCGACTGGGGGTCAGCCGAGCAGGAGCCAGAACGGGGGGAGCTTTCGCCAGAGGTTGACCCGGAGTCGGGGCCCAAGTCGCCTGCGAGTGCATCTTGGGCAGTTGTACCGTCAGGGTTTTCCACGCCATCTTTCTGGGGGGCGCCATCGGAAGGGGTGCCATCGTGCAAAATGGAGTCTTTGTCGGGATTGTGGTTATCGGCCGTCTGGTCGCCGGGGGCAGAGGTGTCTTTGGGTGAATCCGAATCCGTTTCGGCGGTATCCTTGGGGGTCGAATCGGGGGACCCCAAGTCGGGTGGAGTGATGTCGGGCATGGCCAGATCCGACGTCTCGGTCAGGTCGGATTGTTCTATGATTTCATAAGGTTCTATCTGTTCAACGATTTCTGGGGAGGGTTCCACCACGGGATCCGAGTCGGGATTGGGTTCCACGACGGGGTCTTGGCAAACGGTGATGCAGGGTCCGGGGCCTTCGGGAACATTGTTGTTCGTACCGCCACCATCCAGACCGATGCGAGCATAATTATAGGATTCGTTGTTCAGCAGAATTCCGGCATGGCCGACCCCCCAGGCACCCATCTTGATGTTAAGCGCCCCCTCGATTTCGGAGTTTTTTGCGGGGATGATAATCTCGTCCCAACCGGACCAGATGCTGGTGTATTTGATGTCGTCGCCGGGGGTCATGTCGCACGAATTAAGGTTGAGCAGGAAGGGGTTGTCCTTCCAGTCGCCATCACCAAAGCCGACACACATGGAATCGGCACCGCAGGAGATGGGCTCGATGCAGGCTACGGTGGTGCCGCGGTTAGCGCCAGCAATCATGACCACGTCGTTCACATACTTGTAGCCACACAGGAACTTGATATAGAAGCGGCAATCGATAGCGCCCATGCTGTGAGCCAGCAAGTCAACCTTCTGGCGGCCCGTTGCTGCGAGAATTTCCTGGACCTTGGCCGAGATTTCCATGCCATGTTCGGGGTTACAGCCAACGATATTGGCGAAATCAACTTCGAACAGATACTCCTCGGGCCAGCCGTCATCGATCAACTTCCCCTTAATCGAGACCCAAGTAAGGAAATCCCCCAAGAAATACCCATGCACCATCAGCACGGGATCTTTTGAGTAATCCGCTGCCTGGGTGCCGTTGGGCAAACAAGAGAGCAGTGCCGCAATGATAAGGCTACGAGTCAGCGTTTTCATGAGGCGCATTGTATCCTTGCCGAATTCGGACTTCAAGCGTTGTTCGGACTGCTCGGTCAGTCTGGTGGGGGGGTGCCGCCTTGGCAGCGTTTGGAAGGCCGTCCGGGGTGTGGAAGGGGGTTGGGTTTTACGAACGGAAAGGCGTCTGGAGATTGGTCGGAAACCATGACATACTGCGCCCCCGGGACGGTTGTGATACCGGAGCGAGTGTGTTAGGTGCAGGCGAATCAGAAGTCCGAGGCTTTTGCCTTCATGGGGGATGATATGCGGAACCGTGCAATGTGCCTCTGTTGCATCGTGAGTCTGGTGGGCAGTCTGGGATGCTCGAGTGACGACGGCAAAAAGGGGAGTCCGGGGGACGTTTCCGCCTTGGATTCCAAA
>CAYTWV010000132.1:0-5153 GCA_964442235.1 uncultured Myxococcales bacterium
GATGTGGCGTCCCTGGCCATTCTCAATAACCCCGCCATTCTGGGCAGTTCCACCCGTATGCCCGTGACGACGGCCGCACTTTTTCAAGCGGCCCCTTCATCATCCAGGACTCAGATGATTGAGTATGCAGTCCAGTTAGAGTCTGCTTTGAACTTCGGAGTCGGAAACGGCGCCGAGGCCGACACCCTGGCCTGGCTGTTCGACCTGTTTGATGCGGCGACCAACGGCCACCCCGGTTGGGCCGACTTGACCAAGGATATGGCTTCGATTGAACAACGCCTGGGCACCCAGGGAACGGCCGATTCCCAAGTTGCACTTCGCCTGATGCAGAACCTGGGGCGAGCTTCTGTGGTTTGGACTCAGGTCTATCACAGTGCGTTGGACCCGGATCTGGTGGATGACCTCTATTGGCCGCTGCAGCAGGTTCAGGCCACGGCTCGAACCGCCTTGCTGGTCATGGATCTGATTGGAGTACGTCTCTCCGGCAGCGCAGGGGCATCCGCCAAGTCCGCCGTGTTGGATTCCATCGGTCTCATGGCCAAAAATCGCTACGAGTTCTGCTCGGGCAAGATGGACAGCTTCTTTGCTTCTGCCAAGTCGCTCTCACCGACGAATGCGGGGTTCGTAGTCCCGGCTGAATCGGGCGAAACACCCCCAGCCTGCCGGGTGGGCCAACACTGGTCCTGGAAACCGTATGAAACCTGCCAGTACTTCGGTGTGTTCGGCCATCCCGCAGCCAAAGCCGGGGACGACGAAATCGTATCGTTCATCGCACCATGGCCCGGCATCTACGAACTCTCCGTAGTCTGTTGGCAGGACCAGCCCTTGGGTTGGAGCCACCAAATCTTGACCCTCGAGTGCAGACTATGAGCGATCGCCCCCTCCAGCTTGCCTGGAGGGGGCCCGGGGGAGGCGCGCCGTGAGCGAGGCGTAGCCGAGTCGAAAGGCTGACCCGGCCCTTACCGATGCCTGAAGCTACCTTTCTCCAGGCGGTGGGGTCACTGATTGTCTCTGCACCCACTTGCGATGCTCTTCGGTATAGCCGGGCCACTTCGCCGTGTTGGATCCGCCTCGATGGGGCCCCACAATAAACGTCCGGTCCTTGGGGATTCCGGCCTCTTCATAGGCCCCGATGTCGGTGGTTGCGTTGCCATAGGCAGCGACCACATCAATTCCCGATGCGACCCAGGCCTGAATCGACCTTGCCTTGTATCGCTGCACCCCGGACTTGCTGGGCAGAACGTCCCCGCTGGTCCGTGCCACAATCACAGGGCCTTGGGGAAATCCATGTTTCTTCAACCAACGAAGTGTGGCCGGTTTCATGGCCCCGGGCCTGCCCGTCAAGTACACGGGCAGATAGCCCTGGTTTGCCCATGCCTGGACCGTCTCAAGCGCTCCCTCGAATCTCCGCAACGCTTCGACTCCCGAAGCCACGGTCTTCACCACGCCCACCGCATCCTGAGCCTCTTCCGCCAAGGTGCCATCGATGTCAAACACCACAATCTTCGCCCCTTTGGGCACCACATATATCCAACTCGAAACCTCGGTAAGGTCGCCCAGAACCACCGCACGCATTGCATAGGAGCCCGGCTCCCATGACTTGCTGTCCACCGGCCACGCCGCTTCCCCGTCGTCCAAAGCCGTGGCGTCGGTCGGCCGCCCCGTTCCGTGGTCCTCGGTGATCGCCTTTCCCAGCGAATTCCACTCACACCGGGCCGGAGTCTGGCCCCAAAGCCCCACTTCCTCCCCCTCAAGATCTTTGTCCAATGGGCCGTACGTGAACTTGCCGATCACCCAGCAAGATGCCCCCTGTGGGATCAATACATCGTAAAGTCGATGACGATTTTCACCCAAATTTGAAAGAATAGAAGACCGCGTTCGTAACCATTTAGCTGCCTTCTCTGGCTTTAATGAGAACACCCTTTCGGGACAGCTTTTGCCTACTGCACCTTCCGCCGAGCTGGCGGTGTCTGCCAAAAACACCAGTAATCCGCACAGTGCAAATAGCAAACCCGAAAAACGTGCTCGACGCAACCAGAACCCTTGCATAGAATGCCCCCCGTACGCTAAGCGGCCTGGCTCCCGATGGTAGCGATGAACCTCTGATACGGCAAGCTTCCAACCAGCCAGCGCCCTCCGACCCACTCTTCGCGGAGCAAGAAATGCCCTACGTGCTCGGCATGTTTATGTGGCTTCTGTCTTTACAGCCCTCCTTTACTGGCACGGACCCGGCGTGTAATGCGGCGCCTGCCGATCAGGCCTGCATCCAGGCGGGCTACTTTCTGCGTGGCAGCAACGTGGATACTCCCGCCGAGGCCCCCATGCAGAAGGTTTATCTGGATACGTACTGGATAGACAAAAATGAAGTAACAAATAAGAAGTATGACGAGTGTGTCAAGGCCGGTGTCTGTCCCAAGAAGTCCCCGTTCAAGGGATTTCAAGAGGCAACGCAGCCCGTCATGCCAGCCACATGGTTCATGGCAAATGCCTATTGCCAGTGGGTTGGCCGGCGTTTGCCCACCGAAGCCGAGTGGGAAAAGGCAGCGCGAGGCCCCGATGGCTGGACCTGGCCTTGGGGATACACACCCGCTCGATGCACCAAGGCCCATTACGCAGGCTGCAAACCAGCGGTGACCCTGCCCGTGGGCTCGTTGCCTCCCAATCCAGCGGGCCTCTACGACGTCGCCGGGAACTCTTATGAATGGACCGCCGACTGGTATGCCGACTGTTATGACGGCTGCAAAACCCCATGTGGGCTCGCCTGTCAGGGGCGCAATCCCAAAGGCCCCTGCGACGGCGCCGAGAACTGTCCCGGATTCACCAAACGAGTCTTGAAAGGAGGCTCGTGGTTCTGGCCCTCGGACCAGGCCCGACCCGCCTGGCGTCGTGGCTCGCTGCCCGAAACCGGAGGACACCGTCTGGGGTTCCGGTGTGCGGCAACCCCCCCGGGAGTCACCCTGCAACACGCTGCCTTAGCCGACCCCTTACTGCAGCCGCTGCCTCAACAATCCCTTGAAATGTTAACAAACCTGCCCCAAGACGCGTTGCCCCCTCAACGCCTGCAGACCGCTCACTATGTCACGGGTAATGAACTTCGAAACGACCTCTTCCTGCCTTACATCGAACACGTTCGAGGCGCCCTGATTGGGGTTGGGTCGGACCAGGGGTTCACTTTGGCAGCCTTGGCCGATTCCGAATTGGTCTTCTTGTTCGACTATGATTCTTATGTCGTGATCGTGGATAAGATTCATGTGGCGTTCTTGAAGCAGGCCGATAATCGGGACACTTTTGTCGCTCTTTGGAACGATGCCACCAAGACCGCGCAGGCCGAAGCCATTGTGTAAACCCAGGTGGGCAAAGCCGGTCTGGAAACTTACCGGAAGTTCAAGTCCGTTGTGGGCCCTTTCCTGCAACGAAATCGAACGGCGGCCGAGCAGAATAAACGGGTCTACTGGTTGGGAGCCGAGGCCGATTTTCAGTTTGTTAAGACCTTGGCCCAGCAGGGGCGCATCGTGGTGCTTGACGGAGACCTGCTGCAAGGAAAAGCCGTGACAGGCATCGCAGAAGCCCTGAAGGCCCTCTCCATTCCCGCCAATGTAGTCTACTTGTCCAACTGCGAAGAGTACTGGAGCTATTATACCGATGGATTCGAGAGGAGTTTCATGGAACTGCCAATTTCGAATGCCACTGTGGTCATTCGAACCTTCCACGACACCAAACTGCCCAAAGCGCTGCCCGACAAGTACTACCATTATAATGTGCAATCGGGCCGACACTTCCAGGATTCACTGGCCAAGAAAGGCTTGATGCGCTACCGGGCCATGATGGAAGGGGTCATGACGTTAGGGAAACATGGCGAGTTCAGTCTTTTGGGATTCTAGTTACTGATACAAGCTGCCTTAGCTTCACAACTACTGCCTGCGTCCAGGCAATCCAGTTTGCCCTGTTCCAACTCGGGAACCAGCACGTGCAGCAGCGTCAGCGTGGCTTCGCACTGCACGACCATCTCGTCGGCGTACGCATCGGGGGTGCACAGCGTGGCCAACTCGCCGCAGGCCGTCTTGCTCTCCTGCGTGATATTGTAAAGGCAATAGTAAGGGGCCAACTCGGTCTGCGGGCAGGGATTCAACTCCTTGATACAGCTCATCGCATCGGCAAACGAGCGATAGAGTTCCGGGGTTCCTTTGACCAGCCCTGCCAACTTCCAGGCCAGCAAGTCTGCCCCGAAACCACCCGTGTTCATGAACTCAAGGACCACACACTTCTTCATGACCTCGTCTGAGTAAGCTCGGGCGCTCTCGGGAAGCACTTCGTCCGCCGACAGGCAGGCCATCTTCAACTGGTCACACCCCACGGGCATGGCCGTGTTCATCTCCACACAGGCAGCGGCGGAGTACGCGGTGGCCGGCTTCCAATCCAGACACTCGGCCTGGCAGGCCTCCAGGGTCTCGTATTCGCCGGGAATCAAGCTGCATCCGCCAAACTCCGGGGCATCACACATCACCTCGGGACATACCGCCGTCGCATCAAACTCGCCCGCACATTCCAGCAAAGCCGGAGAATCACACTGCGCCGCCGCAGCCTTCATACACTCCAATCGGGCCGCCAACGACTCCGAGGCACCCGCATCGGCCAGACACATCAGATGGCAATCGTCCGCGGTGAAGCCCCATCGAGACGTGCCGAAAAAGGCGCATTGCGCCATATCACTGCAATACGTCTCGCATCCGTCTTCCCGCTGGGTTCGGGCCTGGCAACCGGCAAACGAATCACACAGGTCGCCCTCAAGCGAGCGGGCGCACAACAGGCGACTGGCCGTTTCCGGGTCTTTGACCAATTCCTTTTCACAGGTGGTCTGGCACGAGTTGGCCGCAACCCCCGAAAGCCACTCAATCCCACAGCCCCCCTCGGCACACACCACGTCTTTGCACAACGCTTTGGCCTGCTGCTTGGAAAGCGCCAATGGCGCTCCCTCAACGACCTCGGTGTCCGCTTCGACCTGGTCCAAAGGGTCGGTCACATCGGCAGGAATCAACTCCTGCTGCGTATCCCCAATATCGACCTGCGGCGTCGTATCTTCCACCGGTGCCTTGGCCTCGGGGCTGCTGCATCCCCAAACCAGCAGGCTCGCCACTGCCGCCCATCGCTGTATC
>CAYTWV010000132.1:5163-5471 GCA_964442235.1 uncultured Myxococcales bacterium
CATCGCTTGGTGTGTCCACTGTCCCAGCAGCAAATTGCCCGTTACCCGTTCCCCTCGGTACTGCTTTGCTCTATACTGTGACCGCTTCCGGGGAGGTCCAACCGTGCCCAAGTTGTTCCGAAGCACCATCTTGTGCCTGTTTCTGCCGACGATTCTGTTGTTGGGCGGCGCCCACGCTCTTCGGGCTGACCCGGTTACAGATAACCCTCAGTGGTATGTGTTCACCCAGCCTCCCCAGGCTCCGGGGCCACCACTTCCTGGATTCCATGTGCCGCAGCGCTATCTGCTTCGAATCATGCCCACCGTGG
>CAYTWV010000132.1:5481-9879 GCA_964442235.1 uncultured Myxococcales bacterium
TCGGGACGTTGTTGGATGCGCCGGGCCCTCAGATTCCGCTCACGGTGCTGATTGCCGGAGAAAGCGAAAAGGCCAATGTCCTGGCGTTGCTGGAAGCCCACGGATTGCAAGAATCATCGGTTGCATGGTGGGACGCCCAGGAACTTAACTCCTATGCCATTGGCGATTATGGGCTTTTTGCCCTGGACAGCGTCGACGGATTGCTCATCGTGGACCCGAAATATGACGCGGGCAAACCGCTGGACGATGCCGTCTCGTCGAAATGGGCTCAAGACGCGGCTTCTTCGTGTGCCTTTCGGCCACCACTGATGATCCAGCGAGGTTTGCTTGAATCCAACGGTGACGGCATCTGCCTGATGTCCACCAAAACGTACTCCATGAATCCCGGGCTAAGTGACCTGCAGGTGCAGACCCTGTTGACACACTACTTCGGTTGTTCGCTGGTGATTCCTGTCCAGCCCTTGCAGGGGGACGGAAAGGGGCGAATCGACACGCTGTTTCGCTTCACGTCGGACTCGAAGTTGCTGGCCGGCCTTTACGAGCTTTCGCAGGATGCGCCCAACCGTCTCATCATGCAGGCGAATTTTCAGGCGCTGGAAAAGAAACTGCCCTCAACCGTGACCCTGACGCCGTTTCCCATGCCATCCCCCCGGTTGCTCGAGGGCGAAGCCGCGTGGCCAAGCTACCTAAGTTTTGTGTTAACCCAGGACCGGATTCTGGTCCCCGAATTTCCCACTCAAGAGGCGTCCGACCCAAGCGCCGAGGCTGCCAGAAAGGCTTCGGCCCATCAGGCTCTGCTGGCGGAGTTTCCGGCCAAAACGATTGCCGAAATCCCTGCCTCCACGCTGCTGGCTGTGGGGCTTAGGTTGAACAGTGTTCTGTTACCCTTGCCCGAGGGCCCCTGGGCACCGTGTCAGTCGCCGTCGGACCGGTGCACATCCAACACGCTGGATTCATGCCCCGGATGTTTCGACCAGTGTGTTGCGTTGGGCAACTCCTGCCTGAACGATACCTCCGTGGCCCAATGCAAGATGGGGCAAGACAACTGCCTTCAAGTCAACCAGATTCCCTGCCAGGAACAGTGGTCGTGCCTGGGTGGTTTGTGTACCGCACCGGCTTCACCCTGTGATGACATGCCCGCCCAGGGGCGCTGCGATGGCGACATCTTGCTCAAGTGCACGGGGCCCAGCCTGATCAAGGTCGAGTGTAACCTTGCGGGCCTGATTTGTGCTGCCAACAGCCAGGGAGAGCCCGATTGTGTCCCCTTCTGCACCAACTCCTGCTCCCAAACCGGTCAAACCCGCTGCGACGACCTGGGGGTCTCTTTGCAGACGTGTGATACTGGCGACGACGGCTGCCTTCATTGGATGACCTCGGCTTGCGAGTCGGGCCTCTGTTCCGATGGCCAGTGTGACGGCGCCGACCCCGATGTTACGTCGGACATGGACTCGATGGCTCAGCCCGACCTGCTTCCCGTCGAGGATTCGGGCATTAGCGGCGGGTTTCGCCCAAAGGACGGCTGTGCTGCGGGAGCCCTTTCCCCGGCCCCGCTTGAATCGTTTGCCCTGCTGCTTCTGACTCTGCTGTTCCTTCTGCGAATGGCCCGCCCCGGAAGGCGGCCCAAAGGAGTGTGAATGTCTTCCAGTGCCTCGACCGCGTCCCAACGCATTTGGATCCTTGAACCCAAGCAGAACCGGGTCGGTTACTACCTGATTTATGCCATGGGTATTCTGCAGGTCTTTGCCAGCGCTGCACTGGTCTATTATGAAAGCTCGTTGCGAGGATATCTGCTTGCAGCCATGTTGGGGAATCTGGCGTTGCTGTTCCTAGCGGTGGCTCGGTTGCTGGGCCTGGAGAAGGGCGGAATTGCCTTTGACCCCCAATCCAAAGACTGGTTTGTCCAAGGGTTGGGCCGCTCGGACTTCCTGCACATCCCGGCTTCAGAGATTCTCGGCCTGGCCGTGGAGCGGCGCACTGAGTATTGGGGCCGCTCGCCCGACCCGGTGCTGGTCTCGTCCATTCATCTCTTGGGCAAAGAGGGGCTTCGTTGTCAACTGCTGCAGATGTCTTCGTTGCAGGACGCCCAGGAACGCGCCGAGTGGATTCGAGACGCAACGGGCATTGCCGCCATCAAAGAGGGTGGGGTGGTCTGGGACAAGGCGACCGCAAGTCTGCCAATGACCTCCGGCGTGAAGATCCGGGCTGTGGAAGGTGGCTTTGCAGCCTCCATTCGAACCGGTGTGGCGACTCCACTGCTCATCACACTTCTGCTGGCGGCGCTCTTCTGCCTCGTCTCCGGAAGCCTGCTCCTGGCAGGTATTTCGGTCACTGGCCTGGTGGGCGCCTTGTTCGACCCGCTGCTCTCGTTTCTTGGGCTTAGCCTGACTCTGTTTATGGTGGTTCGCCGGTTCGGATGGCAGGAACTGACCCTGAAGAACATGACCCTGACTTCCCAACTCCGCTTGGGAGCGTTCCGTTGGTCCAAACAGGAACTGCCCTTGCAGGCCTCCTGTATGGTCCGTATCGCTACCCGCGGGGTGCATGGCCTTCACGTCGAAGTCCTGCAAGGAGACAAAATGGTCATTGTCGGGGCGGGCAGTTCCACAAGATCCTCCCTGCCTCCCCAACAATTGGCCCTGTTTGCCCGCCTCGTCTGGCATCACATCCAAACTTCTTCCCCTACCAAAGAGAATCAGCCCTGAGCGGTTGAGCCCTGGCCCATTTGTGGTTATACTTCGCCGGTTTGGTTCGCCTTTTGGGGAGTTCCCATGAAACGATTCGCTCTTCCCGCTCTGGCTCTGCTATTTGCCGTCCTTCTGGTTATGCCCGAAGAAACCCGGGCGGCCGTCGGTATCCGTTTGCCCCTGCCCGACCTCGTCAAGTCCTCGCCCCTGGTGGTCCGAGGCAAGGTGACCCAGTCCCAGAGTTTCCAGGACCCGGGTACCAAACGCATCATGACAAAACATACGTTCCTGGTGGCCGAAACCTGGAAGGGCAAGGCGACCGCCTCTGTGGATGTCATCACGCTTGGCGGAGAACTAGAGGAACTGGGTCAGTGGGTTCCCGGCGAGGCCGTGTTCACTGCCGAGCAGGAAGTGGTTGTTTTTCTTGTGGAAACCAAGGGTGGCTTCGCCGTAAATTCTATGGCCCAAGGGCTGTTCAAAGTCCAAAAGGGCCTAAACGGACTGGTTCTGGTCCGAGACCTGGCCGGGATCCTCTTTATCGGAGAAACAGACCCCGGTGTCAGGCCCGTCAACGAGGCAAAACCCGAAGAAATCGACCTGGAGCAACTAAAGGCCCTTTGCAAATCCAACGGCCGCTAAGGAGAACTGCGTGACCTTCTTTCGGCCCATCGCTCTGTTCGTGATGCTGCTGCTTGTGCCCACGGGGGCATCGGCTTGGGTGCAGAGCAAGTCCTCCAAGGGCGCTGCCATTCACTGGGAATCCCCCTGTGTGCCCGTTTTCTGGAACGAGTTGGGCAGTGACAACGTGACCGATGGGACCGACCAGATTGCGTTTGAACTCTCGCTGGACGCATGGAGTCAGGTCCCCTGTTCCTTCGCTCAACTGCAATTTGCGGGGCGGACTAACGCCACGGTCACCAACTATGAGCAAGAAGACCCCCGGTTTTCCATGGTGATTTTCCGGGAAAAGGTGTGGCCCTATACCCAGCGCCCCGTGGCCTTCACTAGCGTGACCTACAATCCCAAGACCGGCGTGATCGTCGATTCGGATATCGAACTGAACGGGGTGGACTATCTGTTCACTACACAACCCTCGCTTACCTCTCCGGCGCTGGACCTGCAAAGCACCCTGACCCACGAGCTGGGCCACGTGCTGGGCTTCGACCACGTCTCCAATCCCGAATCCACCATGTTTCCCAAGGCCATTGCCGGTGATACCACCATGCGTACACTCTCGGCCGACGACGAAGCCGGAGTCTGTTCTGTCTATCCGCAAGACTCGTTCCCCACGTGTTCCCCGGTCAATCCCGACTTTTTCGATGCGGGTGACGGAACTCCGTCTGCCCACGCAGACAGCGGTTGCAGCGCCTCGGGCAGATCTCAGGTCGGCTCGGTGGCATGGCTTGTGACCTTGCTGGTTTCCCTGATGCTTGCCTTGTCAACAATGCGCCGCAAACTCTTTGGCCGCCTGGCAAAAGGGGCTGCAGGTCTGGCCATCCTGGCGTCGGGGATCTTTGTTTACCCCAACGATGCCCAGGCATACACCCAGTTCAAAAGCTCCAAAGGCAAAGCCGTCCAATGGCCCCCAGGGACCTGCGAAGTGGCCTTCCTTCTGGATTCGTATGACATCCCCGAGTTGCCCGCGGACTTTGAAGTCCAGTCCCTGAAAGCAGCCTTCCAAGCCTGGAACGATGTCCCATGCGGCCCCGTCGTG
>CAYTWV010000133.1:0-7860 GCA_964442235.1 uncultured Myxococcales bacterium
GTACTGGATATTGGCAAACAGGTCGTCGGCCGGAGTGCGCTCGGGGTGCTTGCGAGCCAGGTTGTAGGCTGCCAGATAGATAATCCGCCCCGCGCCGGTATCCGAAAACGTGTAAGTGATAAAGGGCCGGGTGTGTGGCAGGAACATGGCGTCGATGGGGAACGCGGGCCGGTCGGGCTTCAGCAACAGGCCATCCTGGCGGCAGGTTCGCAGGGCG
The DNA here is from genome assembly GCA_964442235.1 of uncultured Myxococcales bacterium. Taxonomy (GTDB): domain Bacteria; phylum Myxococcota_A; class UBA9042; order CAIXZC01; family CAIXZC01; genus CAYTWV01. Next base: position 218 of record CAYTWV010000133.1, read on the forward strand.
ATTTCCTTAACCGCCTTGCCCAGTCCATCCCCCAGGCCCACCATACCTGCGCTGAGTGCGCTGACCAGGGCTTCGGCCTCGCCATGTTTCTCGCTGCTGTGGAAATTGTCTTTGAAGGGCCAGATTCCAAGGCCCCATGCGACCATATTGACCACGTGGAACTGCGGCCAGAAGGACTCTTTGGAGATGCCGGCAGCGTAGTCGATCGAGGTGCGCACGCTGGTGGGTGTCTTCATGTCCAACGAGGCCATCAGGTGGGCAGAGCCGGTCATGCACAGTTGCATGGTCAAGTTCTGCTCCAGGCAAGCCTCATCCATCCATTTCATCCAGTTTCGGCCCAGCTCGGGGTCTGTCCGCAGTCCTTTGATGCCCAGGTACTGAAGCACCAGCCAATCCTGTTCATAGGTGACAGCCCCCCACGAGGCAGCATTGGAGGCGAACTCTTGATACACCTGGCCGTCCTCAGGAAAGGCCTTGTCGCCGTCCACAACGAAAGGGTACTTCTGAAGATAGGGCGAATCGGGCGAAAACCAGCGGTTGTGCAGAATCGGGATGCCCAGCGCCTGCTGAAAACTGACAAGACCGTCGGGGAACATCTGGGGCTGCGGCTCCCAGGTCAGCAGGCCACCGGGCCCGAACCCTTCACCCTTGGCCTTGAAATACCACCAGGAATCCAATTGCAGATACCCGTAAGGGATCCCCAGGCTATCGGCTTCGGCCTTCAGGGCCAGCATCGTGTCGGCTTCGTTCATTCCGGGTTCAGTCTTGTAATAGTAGTAGGCACCGTTGTCGGTCCAATAGCCCAGATAACCAAGGCCGGTGTCGGCGTAGCGGTCCACACGCTCTTTGCCCCGGTCCTGCCGCATCAAGTCGCCCCAAAGCTGCAACGTGGCCTGGATTCCGTGCCCTTTCACCAGCAGGAAACGGTGTGGGAAGGGGGATGGCAGTGAGTCGACCTCTCCGTTCACGCCCAAGCGCAGCAGACCCGGTTCGGGTACGATCAGGGACAAAAAGAACTGGTCCATGGGCGAGATGACCCACACCTGCATGTCATCGGAGTAGAGCACGACGGGACCGGGGGTGGCATCGGATTTCCGCCATGGGGGCATCATGGGCGTCACGGCAAACGTAAGCACGTGGTTCAACTCCGCATCGACCTGAATGGGCGGATACTCCACGGAAAACGTCCCATACTGGCCCGTCGAAACCCCTGCCGCCCCGGCAGCTTGATTGAACGTAAGGACCTGGTGTGAAAAGGGCGGCGGCAGCGCGTCATAGGGCGCCACCTCCAAGCCGGCATCCAACAAATCGTGAGCCGTCGCGGCGTCCGAAATTGCGTCATGACGTGCGTCATGGCTTGTGTCATCGGTTGGTTTAGACCCCTTCTGGCTTGAGGAACAAGCGACCCCCAAAGCCAGGAAGGTTATGGCCGGTAAGACGGCCTTCAAGATCGTGAATTGGGGCCAGAGTGTGCGGAGCATGTAGCCTCCAAAGGTTGCGACGGTGGAATCCTACACTCGATCCTGTCGCCCGCCAATCAAACACGGCCGGGCGAATGCGTCAAGTCAAGCGATCGCCGGTCTGAACATGATGTTGTTTTATGGCGCGTACACTACTTGACAAACTAGCCAGTCAGTAGAGACTTGGCGACAACAGTCCAGAGAGTCCAGTTGGAGGACCTGATGTCGATGCCCCGTCGACCCGAGGAACCCTTGCAGCCCCCCCCAGGGCCAGTGGTGCGGTCCGGTTTCCACGATGCGGTGGACGCCGGTCGAGCACTGTCTGCTTCCCTGGACACCTTGGTTCGGGCGTGCCGGGCGTCCACGCCGTCCATGCCTTCCATTGCGTCTCGAACCCTGGCCCTTTGGGTTTTGGATCCGATTCCCGAGGTGGAACTGGTAGCGGACAAAGTGCTGGTAAACGGCAAAGAGGTGATGGTAGCCGGCGAGCCCGACGGGCGATGGATTCTGTTGGCCTTCATGGCCGGGCTTCGCCGTTTCCGCCCCGAGCCCGAAGCGGGGGCCGAGGACCTGATCCGGCTGGCAACTCAGTTGAGCGATTTAAGGTCCGACCTGGCCTCGATCCGCAGACTGCGAGATTGGCTTTGGTCCGACGGAGCCGAGGGATTCCAGGTCAGCATGGATTTCGGCTTCTCCGAGGGACTGGAAGCGGCCGTCCTGGACTTGCATGCGCACAAAGAGGCGCTGGCATTGGCCCGAACTCAGGCCGCCATGAGCCTTGCGGCCGATGCGGTGTCGATGGCGTCCCGCGAACTGGACGTGGCAGCGGTTCGAGACGAGTTTCAGTTGCGGCTGGAACAGTTCACACGTGCCGCTACATCGGGCCGACTCAGCCTGGATCCGCAGGAGATGGCAACCGCACGAATGGATTGGGAGGACCCCGGGTTCTGGCTTGACGCCCAGTTGCTGTTGACCATCGAGTACCCCCATCTGAAGTGCACCCAGCCGGCCCAGAAAATGGCGATTCGGGCCATGCAGTTGATCGAGGCCGCCGAACCCAAGCGGGCCCTGGATTTCTGGAACCGACTGAAAAGCCGTGACGAACCCCTGGCCGTGGAATTGTGCCAGGTCATGGAACAACGGGGCGTAGGCAGCGTGTTGGCTCGAAGGGTGGCGCAAAACCCACAATTCATGGCCGAACTGGCCGCACAACTCAGCGCTGCCCCCACGCCGGTGACACAGGATCTTGCCACGGAATTGCTTGAAATGTGTGTCAAGGCGGATGGAGCGTTCCGCTGCATGGGACAACTGGTTCAGAGCATCGGGTTGGCCACCTTTTTTGCCCACATCAAGCTGAACAACCTCTCCGAATCGGCCACCGTGGCACTTGGAAAGATCATTCAGGCGCTGGGGGCACCCAGGCGACTGATGCAGGACCTGGTAGAGCAGTGCCCGCCCGCAGGAGGCATCCGCCTGGCCCATGTCATGGGTGCCGACTTCCGCCGCCGTTTTGCCTGGGTGATGCCCCGACTGGTGCTCTCTTCGCCCGTGAAAGAGGGGTTGGCCTACGCCGACATTCTCTTCCAGGACGTGGGATATGACTGGGCCTCGGAGTTTGGCAAGGTGCTGGCCAGTGGAGGGAACGAGGCTCCCCCTACGATGATTCGTGCCCTTTGCGGGCATATTGGTCGCTCTCCAAACGGAGGAGACATCCTGGCCCCCATGTTGCGTGCCCCCGGCGTGGCGCTGGAGATGCGTTTGGCCGCTGTGCGAGGTCTTAGGGAGCATGGCGAGGCAGCGTTAAGTGCGGCCAAGTGGAGGGTCAGCGACATGATGGCATCGCCCGACGTCAGGCAGGCCCTGCAGGAGCTTAAGGGACAAATCAAGGAGAATGGGCGATGAACGAGGCCTCGATCCAAACCACGGATACCCCCGAGGAGGTCCAGCGCCTTGAAGGCATGGTGGAAAGCCTCTTCCTTCTGTTTCGGACGGCGACCTCTCATGGGGCGGGCCATCCGCTGCTGAAGCAGGTCTGTGAGGTCGTGTGTGAGAAGATAGAGGCCGTGGGACCACCGTTTGCCATCCAGTTTGTGGGGGGCGTGGTGTTCCACAACCGGAATTTGGTGCCCGTGACACCCAAGGTTTACCCCATGAGTGTGGCCATGGCCAAAGCCCTGGCCCACGCGGCAGTACAGGAGTTGACCTTCCACGTGCGGCCCACCCCATCGGACGTGCTCGCCTTTGCTGCCGAAATTGTCCGTTCAAACCGTCCCCGTGGGCAACTGCCGGTGCTGGAGCTTCGAAGCATGGAGTGGCGCACCATCGAGGGTGCGGTTCACGGTGCGGAACTGGAGCAGGTGGACCCCGAGGTGTTTGCGGCCAGCCAACTGGCGTTGGCCGTCAGCGAAGTGGAAATGATCATGATGGGGACGTCGGAGACATGGGATTTCCCCAGGGGGGTCTCGGCCATTCGACGAATCGAGCGCTGCGTGGGTGCTGGCCCGTTGCCCATCGCCCGGGCGCTGGAAATTGCCCCGGGAACGTGGACCACGGCACGGCGTGCTGTGGCAGCGTGTATTCATCTTATTGGCACGGCGAAGTTGCTGGATGTGTCGGCGAAGTCCTATCGGGCTGCAGCGCATACACTGTTGGCGTGTGCCTGCATGGGATATCAGCCCAGAGAGGGACTTGCGTTTGACCAGGCAGTCCGGGCTGCGCACAAGTATCTGGTCGAGGCGCCCGGAGACTCCCGTTCGCAGGCGGAACCTCACCGAGTTCGAACCTGTGGATTGCTGAACAGCCTTTTGCATCAACAAAGTGCGTCAGAGAGTGAACCAACTACCAACCTGCTTGGGTTTATCGAGTTTTGTTACGACTTGGAACGGATGCGTTGCCCAGCCGACTTGACGTACGAATTGAGCCTTACAGATGTGTTAGCCACGTTAGGGCCAGCGGCTATGCGAAATGGGTTGGGGCTGCAGTACAAGGCCATGGTCACGGCTTATGGGCAGATTCCACCGGGTTCCAAAGTGGTTCTGGAAGATGGCCGAGTGGGCATGGTGTTGGAGGCCTCCGAACAAAACCCCCTGCTGCCGGTAGTGCTGGTCGAGGGAAAGATTGAGCAGACGTTGAGGCCGGTGATCTTGGTATCGCCGGCGCTGCTGCACCCGGCAGAGCAGTCGGCCGGCGAGTTCTATTAACCAAGGAGCGGGCGAACGATGGCGGTTCAGACCGGGACAATGCTGCTTGATCGATATGTGGTGGAAAAGACCCTGGGGCAAGGAGGCATGGGAGCGGTCTATTTGGGGCGCCACTTTCGCCTGGGCATCCCCGTGGCGCTGAAGGTATTGAGCTTGCCGCCCGACCCGTCGCTGTCGCAACGATTCGAGCGAGAGGCAGTGCTGATGGCCCGCATCCGCCATCCCAACGTGGTCAGCATCCAGGACTACGGATTCCTGGGGGACGGCTCGCCGTGCATCGCCATGGAGTATGTCGAGGGTGAAGGCCTGGATCGGCGTATCGCACGCAACCAAGGGCTGCCGTGGCCCGAGGCCGTGGGCATCTTCTGCGGGATTCTTGCGGGTCTGGAAGCCATTCACGCGTCGGCCATCCTGCACCGGGACCTAAAGCCGGCCAACGTCCTGGTTGCCAGCGGTTCACCCGAGGTGGTGAAGTTGATTGACTTGGGCATTGCTCAGCCAACCGAAGGGGATATGCAGAAATTGACCCGAACGGGCGTGATTCTGGGCACTCCGGCGTACATGGCGCCCGAGCAGTTGCTGGCGTGCCCGCTGGATGCCCGCACCGACATCTACGCTGCGGGGTTGATGTTATACGAGATGTTGACGGGCAAGCCGCCGTTCCCGGGCACGGACATGGCCAGCGTGTTGGCAAGGCTGAAGCAGGTTCCTGCCACACCGGTGGCCCCCGCCGGTTTTCCGGTCCTGCCCCGTGGCCTGGACGAGGTGGTGATGCGTCTGCTGGCACCCGAGCCTGGGCGCAGGCCGGCCAGCGTTTCCCTGGTGCTGGATGTCTTGCTGAAGTTGCGTGGGAAGACGGCGGATGCCGGCCCCATGCCCGTGCGCACCACAACTGCCCCCAAGGCCCACCCCCCGATGGAGAGTGCTGCCACGGCCCCCACCATTCTGGCCCCCATCACGGACCCCAATGCCCCGGACACGGCCTTTAATGGTCCCTTCGTAACCCAGGTGCATGCACGGTCAAACCAGACTGTGGCCGACGACCAAGAGATGTCGACCTCTCAGGTGGACGAGTCTCGATTCCTGGTGGTGGCCCGACTTCCATCCCGGGGAAACTCGCCTCAGGAGCGTCAATGGCTTGCGACCCTGACCACGGGCAAGGCCCGAAGCTACACGCTTGGCAACCGCTTCTGGTTCGCCTTGCGGCACTCGGCGTGCCCACCGGCGGTAGCTTCGTCCGAGGCCGAACAGATCCAGCAGGCAATCAAGGGGCGCTACGGGGCTACCTCGGTATCCGTCTGGGCCCTGGTTCCTGCAACCTTCACGTTGTCCGCGTCGGCACTCTCCGGGGCGACGCCCCTGCCGCCTGAATTGGCCGGTTTGCTGGAAAAAGTAGTCCAGGACTGACGATTCGGACTTCACTTCCCCTGTCGAGCGGCATGGTGTATCTTCGGGCCCGGAATGGGGGGAAGTCTTGATGAAGTGGCGGCTTGGTTGGTCATTCATGAGCGTGGCTTGTGCTCTTTGGGTGGGATGTTTTGGCATCCTGGGCTGCACGTCGACGCCCATCGCCCAGAACTACTCGGCCTATCTGGAGCGGGATATTCCCACGCTGCTCTATTACCTTGAGCATGGCGAGGACTGGGTCGCAGAAGATGCGGCATTGTACCTTGGGTATCTGGCGGCACCTTCGGCCACGCCGGGCCTTTTGGCGCAGCTTTCGACCACCGACCGGTCACCGCTGGTCTATTCGGCCATCGTGGTAGCCCTGGGCCGCATCCGCAGTGAAGAGGCGATTCCGGCCATCTTGCAGTATCTGAAGCAGCAGGCGGGCGACAGCAGGCAGCGGCTGGCGGTAGTGCTTGCATTAAGCCAGATGTGTGCGCCAAACACTCGTCAGGCTTTAGAGGACCTTAAGTACGACACGGACGTCCTGGTTTCCCGAAGTGCCAAGTCCGGAATCCTTCGCTGCTGGCCCGGAGGTCAGCCATGAGACGAGTTTTCCAACAACGCAGCATGGGTGCTTGGGTGTTGGGGTTGACGCTGGTTTTGGGGACGCAAGCTTGTCAGTTTGCGACTCCCGACGATGTGATGCGCATGACCCTTGCCCGCGGTACGCCTGAGGAAGAAGTGGTTTCGGACCAGTTGGCAAACCTGGCGTTGTCGTCGGAGCAGCCGCTTGAAGTTCGCATGTGGGCCCTGCGGGCGTTGGGCCGGCTGGAGAAACACCCCCTGACGACGTTGTCAGGCCTTGGTGAAGTGGTGGCCAACGGTCGCTGCCCCGATGTTTGGCGAAGTTTTGCGGCCTGGACCCTGGGGCAGATGCACCGCAAAGAGGTGGTTCCCTATTTGATCCAGGCGCTCTCCACACCGCTAAGCACCAGCAGCAGCTACTATGTGCTAGAGGCCCTGGGGGCCAATTTGAAGTTCCTTTTGGACGATCTGGAGTTGAACCAGAAGGCGATTGGGTCGTTGCACCACTTTGCGTCCATTCAGTCGCAACTGATTGGCAATATGTATGAGTTGGTAAATGAGTACCTCTCGAACCTGGTGGTTTTGGCGGTTGCTCTGGAATCGGCCCAGAAGCGGGCTTGGGCGCCGGGTTCGACCGCTGCCCAGCGAGATGAATTGTATGTTTCTACACAGCGCACGTTACAGCACCTGCTAACTAATAAATCCAGATATATGGCGGCGTTCGCCGAGAAGCAGGGACAATTGCAGCGGGTTTTGGACCTGGCGCTGGCCGAAGCGACCACCCATGACGTTCCCATATGGCTGTTGACCGCGTGGCACGTGGCGGCGCTGCCGGACAACGCCGAGTTCTCGGGATTGGTGGTTCGGCGTCTGGTGGAGTGGCTTCCCAAGTCGCCCCCCTCGGTGAAGTTGGTTCTGATCTGGGTACTGGCGCGCAGCGAGCGTTTTTCCGAGACGGCTCGAAAGGCCCTTCTGGAGGGCGTGATGCGCACCGAAACAGATCCCACAG
>CAYTWV010000133.1:7870-9846 GCA_964442235.1 uncultured Myxococcales bacterium
ATGTCATCGACATCAAACACATTGGACCTTTTTCAGAAGACCTTGGGTCTGAATCCTGCAGCCCAGACTCCTGGAGGGACGCCGTGAGACGTTCAACCCTGCTGGCGGCCGCAGGTGCCGTATTTCTTTTTGGATGCTGGGGCCCCTACCCTATGCCTGGGCCACCGGAACCGTTGGCGTTGCAAGGTGCCGTATCCGCCACCTCGTCGGCGGCGTCAGCCACGGGACGAGTGGTGAAGGCGCTGCTGGTGCGTACGGTGTTTGACCCGGCCGAAGGCCAGGGCGAGCCACAGCGAATAGGGATTGCGACCGAAGACGGAGCCGTTCCGCTGCTGCAATGGGTTGCGGCCCTGTTCGAAGACGGTTCCCTGGCTTACACGGACATGCCTCATCAACCAAACGCCCCTCCGGCCTATTTGGCCGGCAAGCTCGCCATGGTAGAGTTTCACGTGAAGGGTTCATGCGGAACTATCGATCAAGACTACAAATTCACGCCAGTATCCGACGTGTTGTGCGCCTTGGATTCGGGCTATCGCTATGAACTGGTTCTGGGCAAGCAGCGCAAAGAACTGGTCTTATGGCCCGAGTACCATGCGTCGCTTCACCGCCCATTCTGGCGTCAGGGATTTGATCAGCAAACCAGCGCAACGGGGTACACCGGAGAGACCAACGAACGCACCGTACAGTTGCAGGGGATTGCCGGAGAGGCCGGTTCCTACGGTGAACGCGGGACAAACGGCGGTAACGGTCGGGATGCCGAACTGGTCGGACAGGATGGCGGGGACGGGGGCCCCGGGGGCGCTGGCGGTCCTGGGGAAGACGGTGCAAAGGGCGCCGACGCCACCAGTCCCGGGCAGCAGGGTTATGAGGGGCAAGCGGGCAAAGCCGGTGGAGACGGCGGTCATGGCGGCAACGCGGGCAGCGGCACCGACGGGGGCCATGGCGGTCCGGGACAGGCCGGGAAAAGGGGCTTTGACGGGCCGAACCTGGATGTTGTGGTTCGGCCGGTGTTCAGCAAGTTCTACTCTGACGATGAGCTGGTCTATGTAGAGGTTTTGGCTTCGTGGCCCGACGAGTCTGGCCGTATCACATCCACCGAGAGGCGGAACTACATTTTCCACCTTGGAGAGTCGTTTGAATTGCGCTCTATCGGAGGTGTGGGAGGCCGGGGTGGCGACGGCGGGGCTGGCGGAAGCGGCGGTTCCGGCGGCTATGGCGGCCCGGGAGGAAGCGGGGGTAACGGTGGGCGTGGTGGTGAGGGAGGCAGGGGTGGACCCAGCAGTGGCGGTGTCTCCTCGGGTAAACAAGGGGACGGTGCGGACGGCGGGAACGGAGGAAACGGTGGGGATGGCGGCGATGACGGTGTGCTGGATGGTGTGGGACCGGAGGTGGACGTGAGTCCCGTTGGCACGGGACAACGTCCCTCACGGGGCGGGCGGTGAGCGACGGTCGGGACAAGACTGATCAGACGTGAATCGTGAGAAAGGAACAGTAATGAAAGGCAAACAGGACAGGTACGGTGATGACAAGAAGGCGGTAACGGTGGCGGAGGCTGAAGACAAGATCGTGGCCGGGTCGAGTTACGGGGATGTGACCTGGGATGAGTGGTGTGTGCGGGAGAAGGGGCGCATGAACGCGACGAGTGACGGCGGGAAGGTCCGGATCGCGCGGCGGGGCGGGGTGATGTGGTTGACGCGGGGGTAGGCGCGATAGCGCCGGAGGTCAGAGATCGGAGATCAGAGGTCGGAGGGCGCGTGCCAGGGCACGCGTGATACCGGCCCGAGTTGCGGACGCCTCGGAGAGGCGTCCCTACCTGGAGGATCCTTGCACGGCGCAATCTGGCGATGGAAGTGACGGGCGGGTGTGGTGATCACGGCGGTGAGACGGTTGGACAGTGAGGAGGCGGGCCATGGGTGATGTTGTGAAGATCCTGACGTTTGTGGTGGAGAACCTGAAGCGGGTGCAGTTGGTGTCGT
>CAYTWV010000134.1:0-9825 GCA_964442235.1 uncultured Myxococcales bacterium
CACGTAGGCAAGGGTTCGGGCCTGATAGACCAGGCTGGCATGGGACAACATCACTCCCTTGGGTTTCAGGGTCCCAGGCGTGAAGAAGATCGCAGCGGTCTCAGCCGACGCCGCCTCAGGAAGCTCTTCCAGAAAACGGGCTTCAATCTCGGGCAGGTCGTTTTGTGGAGTGGTTAGCGAAGAAAACGGCCTGACAAAGTCTCGGGCCAGCTTAAGTTGTTCCAAGCGCAGATAGGGAGCACCGGCAGCAGCGGATTCGGCCAGCACACACTCGGTGTCGAAGCAAACTACCCGGCCGGAATAGGCATCCAGCGCCGGCAAGGTGCGTTGCAAGACCGCCGGGTCATCCAGAAACACCACTTTGGGCGAAGTCGACTCCAGGACTTGGACCATCTCCTCCAGCGTCACCACCGGCGGCAGAGGCACCAACACGGCCCGGCGCCAGGCAGCGGCCCAGGCCAGCACCGCCCATTCGGGGCGGGTCGAGGAAGCAATCAGAATGCGGTCCCCCGGTTCGATACCGAATTCGGTCAGCGAATCGGCCAAAGCCAGCGCTGATTGCCGCCAACCCTCGAAAGTCAGATGGGACCACTCGCCTCCTCGCTTAAACCGCAAGGCTACGGCATCGGGAGTTTGAAGCGTGCGACGATGAAGGAACGTCGCCAGATGGGCTACCGAATTACTCATGGGCATCCCCCAGGCCAGCCCCAGCATTTTGAGGCCTTGAGCACGTGCTGTCAATCGTGCCCTTGTGCGACCACTTGCTCTATCTGCTGTTTGGAAGCCAGCACAGGACCGGCATCCAACGTACGGATCCAATATAGGTCCTCGGGCAGCACATCAAAGGGCCGTACCCAGTCGGGAAGTGTCTCCTGGAAGGTCATGCGAAGCAGCAGCTCGGGAAAGTTCGCCCCCGCAACGGTATAAAAATGATGCGTGGTCCCCAGCCTGCCCACGTTGATTTCCGTAACGTGGGGCAGGCCCGCCGAGTCCTCTTTGAAGTCCACAAAGGCCGGGCCTGTGTATTCGGGGTCCACCGCAGCAACGGCCTTGGGCCCCATCACGTTGATGTCCGCACGATTCGCCGTGTGAGAGATGGCCGGCGCACCCGTGATTCCCGACGGGCTTACGTGGGGGATTACGTATTCGTCACGTTCCCGCCCTTGGCTGGCAATCAGTGTCCCTTTGTGAAACACACCCAGCCAGGTCAAGTTGCGGCCGGGAAGGAACTCGGAGGCCGTCATCAGCCCCCACCCTTTCCAGAACTCGACCCAGGCGATGGCCTGTTGCACCGTCCGGGCCGGCAAACTGGCCACGCCGATGCCTTTGCCAGGAATTCCAGCCCCTCGAACCCATACGGCCCCCGGGCTTAACACGTCAAACGCGTCCGCAACATCCTCTCGCTTGTTCAGCAACCACGTCCGGGGAACGGGCAGTCCCACTTCACGGAATCGCTGGAAACTCATCCACTTGTTTTCGCCAAATTCATAGGCTTTCAACGAGGGCAACGTGTGGCGAAGCGGAATCTTCCGTTCATGGCGCACCAGCAGCGCCCCGTCGGGACTGGTGTTGGGAATTACGGCCTGCAAGTCGCGTCGCAACGCCAAATCCGCCATCCAATCCACCCAGCCCTCTTCGGGGGAGCGCCGGGGGCAAAGCCACTTTTCCGAGGTCTCGGAGAGCAACAAATAGTAAGGGTTGGCGTCACAGCCGACCAATTCCACGTCGGGGACTTTGGCCAGCGAGCGGCACAGGTTCACAGACCCAGGCCCCCCTGAAGCGGGAACAAGTATCCTTTTTTTCTTCATGAAACAACCATTTCAAAGTCTTTGCAGAAAACATATTGATTATCGTGATAAACGGCCATGACAGCGGGATCGGTTAGCATCTGGTTTGGATACTTCAAGCTGCAAGTCGTATTCGGCAAACACAAATGAATGCAGTCCACGCATCGGTATCGCAACGCAAAGCGGTCCGCTTCGGCAGCAAATTCAGTGTTGATTTTTTGACGTTCTTCTTCGGTCCAGGAAAGACGTTCTTCAACAAGACTCACAAGCACACCTCAAGAGAAAATTAGCGCCCATTCTATTGGCGCACAAAATGAGAAAAACAGCAAATCAGCCCTGCTGCAAAGCAAAAACCCCCAACGGCGCAGTGCGTCGCCGACCGCACGGGATCATGGCTACGATCACTCTTTGAGCTTGCCTGCGGCACAGGCCACAGACCAGTCACGAAGCTGCTTTTGCGCCTCGGAGCTGCTGGCAATCGTTGCGGCCTTTTCCAGATGCGCTGCCCCGATTTTGGTCTCTCCCGTTACACAAGCGTGCCAACCAAGAGCCACAAAATGGAACACCAGTTCCGGCTTTTCGACCAGGTGTTTTTTTGCCTCGTCCTTCTTTCCCGCCACCAGCAGGGGCAGCGCTGCCTGGGCGTTGTACTGGCCCAGCGGATAGTCTCGGGTGCCCAGCCTCAGCCAGAATAGAGAGGCGTCCAGAGAGCCGGCTTTGCAAGCCAGCCATGCCATCCAGTCGACCACGTCGGGTCGGGCCGTAAAGAAGTCCCCACGAACGGCCAGGACGCCGTCGGCCGCCAGCAGTTGTTCTGCAATCAGCGCTCGGGCTTGATCCAGGGTGGCGGGAGTGGGGGCCTCAAAAAAGAGGGCGGCGGCCGTGGACGAGAACGAGTTCAGCACTTCATTCGCTGCCTTGTATCCCCCTGCAAAGTCACCCTGTTTGGCCTTTTCGGCAGCAGGCGCCAGCAACGCGGACTTGGGAACCAGGATGCTGCCCGACATGTAGTCACACAGCGCTGCTTTCTGCGCCGCGGCTTGTTCGGGACAGGCAAGGCAACATAGGGCAACGGAGCACAAGAGACCAAGAGAGCGCATCATTCCCTCCGCTTCGCAACACAACGGGGCCGTCCTCAACGGCGCCAGGGTAGCAGGTGAGGGCCCCCGCATCAAGAACGCCGTATGGCTTCCTCACACGCGCGTGGCGCGCGGCGCTCGCATGTTACAGCACATTGGTTCGAAGTTGCCTCTTGCCTGTAGGGGGACGGGGGCCTAGACTTAGGGGCGACTTCGAGGCCCCGACATGACGCTTTTTCGCTACTGGATGCTTTGGCTTCTCTTATTGGGAACGGCCTGTCAGCACGCCCCGCCCGCTGCCGCGTCTTCTAACGATCCGGATCTGGTGCGTTTGGTTGTGGTCACGACCACGGACATGCACGGCCGGCTTTCGCCTCAAAGGGTGAACCTGCACGACGCTTCCGGAGGCGACTATTCCGTGGAAATAGGTGGGGTAGACCTGCTTGCGGGCTACCTGGCCGCAATTCGGGAGGTCTATTCGGGCAAGATGGTCCTGGTGGATTGTGGGGACGTCTTTCAGGGCACGATGATCTCCAACGAATTCGAAGGGGCCCCGATGATGCGGGCCATGGCGAAGTTGGGCTATGACGCGGCGGCCGTGGGGAATCACGAATTCGACTTCGGACAGGTTGGCCCCATCAGTGCGGCCACCGCCGACGGAGATCCCTTTGGTGCGCTCAAGGCGATGTATGCTTCCTCGCCCTTTCCTGCGCTGGCTGCGAACATCATCCAGAAATCTACGGGCCGCCCCCTTGAGTGGGCCGGATTTCAGCCCTACCGAGTGATACAACTGGGACCGGTTCGGGTGGGTTTGGTGGGGGTGACAACTCCCGAAACTCCTCGAATCACCATCAGCGACGTCCGTAAGAACCTGGAGTTTCGCCCCATGGCCGAGACCCTTGTCGAGGTAGCGAAACACCTGTTGGAAATAGAGAAGGCCGAGGTTCTGCTGGCGTTGGTGCACGGCGGGGGCTATTGCGAATCCTATTCCGATCCGTCGGACGTCTCTTCGTGTAAACCGGACGAAGAGTTGTTCCAGTTGGCCGATATGTTGCCGCCGAACCTTTACTCGGTGGTGATGGGTGGGCACACCCATCGGTTGGTCGCCCACACCAAGAATGGAACAACCCTGCTGCAAGCGGGCTCCTATCTGTCGCACATTGCCTATGCCGAGATTGTCTGGTCCAAATCCCAACGACGGGTCGTATCTGTAACGCCGCACCTGGTGGCACTTTGCCCATGGCAGTGGGAGAACGGAGATTCCTGCCTGCGGCCTGGAAGCGGCCGCCAGGTACCTGCGACATTCCTGGGCAGGCCTGTTTCCAATCAGAACGTCCTGGCAGGAGTTTTGACCCCAGCCGAGCAAGAGTTGAGGATCCGTGCGGCGCTTCCCACGGGCTCCAAGGTCGCTGAGGCGTTGGAACGAGACGGCAACCGAGACAGTCCCGAGGGTTTGCTGGTAAACGCCATCCTGCTGGAGCGCCACCCCGAGGCCCGCATCGCGATATTGAACCGCTCGGGGATTCGGACCTATCTGCATCCCGGAGAGATCCAGGTTGAGGACGTCTACCAGATGCTGCCGTTCGATAACTCGGTAGCAACCGTGACATTGAGCGGCACACAGTTGCTGGAGTTGCTGAGACTGGCAACCAGCGGGGCTCATGACCTTCCGGTGGTTCGAGGGGTGAAACTACGGGTGGATTTGTCCAAGGACCCATGTGTGGCGCAGGACCGGAACGGGGATGGGAAACGGGAGAAATGGGAACGGGATCGACTGGTGGAAGCTACTTTGGAAGACGGCTCGGCCATCGTTGCCGATCAGGTCTACGTGGTAGTCACGACCAGCTATTTGTCGGATGGAGGCAGTGACTTCGGGAAGGTCTTGGGCGGGTTGCCCAAAGAGGCGGTGGTGGTCGAACCGGGATTTCCCCTGCTGCGGGACGTGGTAGAGACCTGGCTTAGACAGAAGCGCCTGGAATTTGGGAGGGCTGGCGACCCATGGACTGGAAGTACGAATGGAGTTCTGGTGCAGGTTTTTGATTCGGGAGAGCAGACGGTTTGCCCTCAGGAGACCGGCCCCGGGCGTTAGCCTGGGCATAAGAATGTAACGACGTAGCAAATGGAGATAACACATGAAGCTAGAAACGGCTAAGAAGCGGATTACAGGGCGGGGCTACACCGGGCTGCTGCTTGCACTGGTGCTTGCAGGCGGATGGGGTTGCGACGCAACCTCGACGAAATCCTTGGAGGTACAATGTCGCAACAATGCCGAGTGTACCGACGGGCAGGTCTGCTGGAATGGTGAGTGCCGTCTGGCCGTTGATGTCTCCGTGGGCGACGTTAAGGATGTCGTAGACGTTCCGGACTTCAATACGCAGACGGACACATTCTTCGGAGATTTTCCCGTTGAGCCGGGGAAACAGGGGTGGGAATGCGCCACGGATGCGGAGTGTGCCGACTCGTTCATGTGTCTGGCCCTCTCGACCAAAAAGAGCATCTGCGTCGGGAAATGTCAGATGGATTGCCCCGAGGGGTACAACTGCCGTGGGTTGGAGAGCGACGACGGCACCGTGGAGTTCTTCTGCCTGCCCGAAGGTGGCCGGCTTTGTGAGCCCTGCGCCACGGACGTCTCTTGCCTGGGCGTTGGCAACTTGTGTGTAGAGCTGAGCGGTTCGTTGGTTTGCGGCGTTGCGTGCGGCGAAGGCGACGCCTGCCCCAGCGGCTACGAATGTGCTTCGGCCAAGAGTGTGGACGGGGTAGCCGGCAAACAGTGTCTTCCTGCCAGCGGCACCTGCGCCTGCACGCCGGAATCCACGGGATTGGCCAGGGCCTGTCTGGTCAAGAATGAGTTCGGCACCTGTTTTGGGGAAGAGAAGTGCCAGGAGGACGGCACGCTTACGGCGTGCTCTGCGGACGAACCGATGGCAGAGATTTGTGATCAGGCGGACAACG
The DNA here is from genome assembly GCA_964442235.1 of uncultured Myxococcales bacterium. Taxonomy (GTDB): domain Bacteria; phylum Myxococcota_A; class UBA9042; order CAIXZC01; family CAIXZC01; genus CAYTWV01. The sequence continues at coordinate 5,819 of CAYTWV010000134.1, forward strand.
ATTGTGATGGCGTCATTGACGAAGAAATCGCTCCGGTAGCTTGTGAACTGACCAACGCCGTTGGCACATGTCAGGGTATCCAGGTTTGTGTATCGGGAGCTGGCGAGGTTTGTTCGGCGCCCCAGGCGACGGTAGAGTTGTGCGACTACTCGGACAACGATTGTGATGGCGAGATCGACGAGGAATTCAAGACCCTCGATGGTGAATACGGGCTGATGGATCATTGCGGCGGCTGCGGGACCAGTTGCAACGGGGTCTTTGCGGACGCCCTGGAAGTGGAATGCGCCAAGGTAGATCTGGAATTCACGTGCCAGATTGTGAAATGTGCACCGGGCTTTGTGCTTGTGAATTCCAAGCAGTGTTTGCCGATGTTCCATCATCTATGCGAGCCGTGCAGTGACGATGCCTCTTGCCTGGGGCCGAAGGATTTGTGCCTGCAATCGGGTGCGACGGATACTCAGAAGTTCTGTGGGCGGGATTGCGGGGAGGACAACTCGTACGGGACCGAATGTCCCGAGGGCTACCAGTGCCAGACGTTGATGTTGGAAGGCGTGGAGCACAAGCAATGTGTGCCGGTGCTGGGCACTTGCGACTGCAAAGAGGCCACGGCCAACGCAAAGAAGGCCTGTGCGAACGTAAACGAATTCGGCACCTGTTATGGAGTCGCCACCTGCAACCCGGATGTCGGTTGGGAAGGGTGCACGGCCAAGACGGCTACCTCCGAGGCGTGCGACGGTGTGGACAACGACTGCGATGGTTCTGTGGACGAAGTCCCCTCGGAACCGTGCGAAGTGGTCAACGAATGGGGCACCTGCCTGGGTTCAAGCTTCTGCATCCCTGGAAGCACCGACAGCTTCTGTTCTGCGTCGACCCCGGCTCCCGAGGTCTGTGACGGCTTGGACAACGACTGTGATGGCGAAATCGACGAAGATTTTGGTGTGAACCTGAAGGATGCGGACGGCAAGGTCCTGGCTGTGCAGTACTCCCTTTCCAACAGCCACTGCGGCGCTTGTTTTGTCTCGTGTTCGGCGACGGCACCGGCCCTTGAAGCCAACTGCATCGCCGACGGTACGACGGGTCGCTGCGAAGTTCAGGCATGCCAACCCGGTTATTATGCCGTGGAGGGGCGCTTCTGCCTCCCCGTGCCGGTAACCAGCCTGTGTCTTCCGTGTTCGGACGATTCGGCCTGCCCTGGCCCCAAGGATAAGTGTGTTGTGTATGGCGATTCGAATCGCTGCGCCCGTGACTGCGACGTGGGCGCCATTTATGGAAGCCAAGACCCCCTCTCCTCGGAGTTCTGCACCGGTGACACCGGCGTCCAGGGCTGCTGCCCGGCCGGTTATCTGTGTCAGGAAGTAGAGGATGGTAAACAGTGTCTGCGAATCAACAACACGTGCGACTGCAACAATGCGGTTCGCGAAATTCCTTGTTCCACGGCCAGCGAGTTCGGCTTCTGTTCAGGCGTGGAGCGGTGCGATCCGGTCCAGGGATGGCAGCCGTGTAATGCGCTGATTGCGCAAGGCGAAATTTGCAACGGGGTGGACGATGACTGCGATGGGGCGCTGGATGCCCTGGATTCGGACATTGACACCTCGGGACTGGCTGGCTTCCCCGCTTGTGAAAACGTCTCAAGTGCCTGTGGCGGACAGTGGCTTTGTTCCAATTCACCCACGGGGTTCGCCTGGCAGTGTACGGCCCAGACTCCCATTGCGGAAACCTGCGACGGTCGAGACAACGACTGCGATGGCCAAGTGGACAATGGTTTTGTCGATACCCTGGGGGAATACGCTTCCATCCAGAATTGCGGGCAATGTGGTCTGGCGTGCACCAGTGTTGTGGCCAACTTGAAGTTGGGAACCGATGGCCAGCCCGAGGCGGGTTCGGTCGAGTGCCAGAAGGGAACTGACGGCTATCGCTGCGTTCCCATCGCCTGCAAGCCCGGTTTTTATCCGTTCCCCTCTACGGGAACACCGGTCACGTGTCTGAAGGCCGAGGCCTCGAATTGCCTGCCCTGCAATGTCGATACGGACTGCCTGGGAGTGGGTCAGCTTTGTTTGGCCAAGGGAAGCGACGCCCAGAAATACTGTGCCCAGCGATGTGATATCTCCGCTCCGTTTGCATGTGGCGGGCTGTTGGGAAGCCAGGACTGCTGTCCGGACGGCTTCGTTTGTGGAACTCAAGCTGGGGTTCCTGCGGGACAGGCGGTGTGTTCACCCTCCTCGGGCAGTTGCGCCTGTTCGGAGTTTACCGAGGGGTTGGCCCGTCCTTGCTCGGTTTCTTTGGGTGGGGAGACCTGCTTCGGAACCGAGTTCTGCACGTCGGGACCTGGGGGATTCGACTGGGGCACATGTGTGGCGGCGGGCTACGTAGAGGTTTGCGACGGCAAGGACAACAACTGCAATGGGCAGGTTGACGAGGGATTCCAAAGCGGCGGTCTGTACAGCTCTGACGAGAACTGCGGCGGCTGCGGGGTCAATTGCGAACTTCAATGGAGTCTGCTGGACCAGCACGCCTACGGCCGTTGTGATGCTGCTGCGCCGGGCGGCCCGGAATGCGGCTTGGGAGAATGTGTGCTGGATGGGTTTGTTCCGCTGGGCAAGAGCTGCTCGACGGATTCGAACTGCGTCGGAGACACCACCGGAAACGTCTGTCTGGCGCCTTATGGGCGTTGCGGCAAGCGCTGTTCGGCAGGAAGCGATTGTGTTGGGGGCGTGTGCAGCAATGGGCTGTGCGCCAAAACGTGTTCTGCGGATGCCCAGTGCGCAACGGGTACGACTTGTTTGGGCGGAAAATGTGGGATTCGGTGGGATTTTGTGGATCTGGATGGGCTGGACGGCAACGGCTGCGAATGTTCGGCGCTGTTGGACGCTTCGGGCGCCCCGGTCTTTGATGACCCCGAGGTCTTTGAGAACATGCCCGTTGGCGGAGAGCCTTATGCCGACGTGGACTGTGACGGCATCGATGGCGACTTGGAGACGGCCATTTTTGTAGCTGCGGGTGCCGAATTCGGCGATGGCTCGCTGGAAGCGCCCTTTGGGACCATCGAGGAGGGTGTGGAGCATTTCCTGGCTGACACACACAGCCACGTGCTGGTCGCTTCGGGCCTCTACGAAGAGCGAGTGGTGATTCCTGCGGGTTTAAGGATGTTTGGCGGTTATTCGCCGGACTTCGCCTCTCGAGACCTGGTGCTCTATCCCAGCGTGATTCGTCTGGCGTCGCCAGTCATGCAGGGGGGAGTCATCCTTCCGGGGGTATTGGTAGCACAGAATATTCACGAAGAGACGGTTGTGGCCGGCTTCACCGTCGAGGGTTACGACGTCCCGTCGGGAACGGCGTACGCAGGCCAGGCCAGCTACACGGTTGTGATTCAGGGCTGCGGCGCACAATTCAAGTTCTGGAACAATCGAGTGGAGGGTGGCCGTGGCGCCTCGGGTTTGTCAGGTCAAAACGGGGCGGTTGGAGTGCTTGGAGCAGCCGGCGGCAACGGTCTTGATTCGGCAGAATGCACCAACACGAACTGCTCGGGAGGACAATCCCTGGCCGGCGGCACTGGTGGAGCATCGGCGACGTGCGGCGGGAACACGGCCGGATGCGGCGGCATGTCCTCGGATGGCGGCGAGGGTCAGCAAACGCAGGCGAATGCGGGCTACTGCACATTCCCGGCGGACAGTGGAGGAGAGACGAACCAGTATGCCGGCGGTGATGCGGCGCTGTGCAAGTACGATTGCACCGTAAGCGGCTCCTCGAAGGAGAACGGCGACATCGGCGGCATGGGTCCTGGAGGTGCTTCGGGGAACGGCGGCGGCGGATGCGCTGCGTCGTTGGGAAGCATAGCGGCTGGCGTTTGGACCGGTACGGTTGGAACCCCCGCTCTGGACGGGGCCTCGGGCCAAGGCGGTCTGGGTGGTGCAGCGGGAGGCCGAGTGACCAACAGCAAATCGTCGTCGTGCAGCATTGGCAGCCGGGTGGGCGACATGGGCGGCTCGGGCGGCGGTGGCGGCGGCGGC
>CAYTWV010000135.1:0-2444 GCA_964442235.1 uncultured Myxococcales bacterium
CCGTGTCCGTACGCTTCTCCGGTCTGCTTTTTGCCGTGTGCATTCTGCTTGGTTACGACTTGTGTCGATGGCAGATGGACCGCTGCGGCCACCATCGGGCCACCACCGAGAAGTGGATGGTCTGGGGCGTCATTGCCGTCCTGGCTGGCTCAAGGCTGGGCCACTGCCTCTTTTATGAACCCGAAATATATCTACGAGACCCCATTCGAATTCTATACATCTGGCAAGGTGGACTGGCTTCTCATGGCGCCACCCTTGGTCTCATCGCAGCGACATGGCTTTATGCCCTCAAATACAAGTTCCCCGTCCTGGAGATCATGGACCGCATGGCCATGCCCGCATGCATGGGCGCCATATTTGTGCGTCTGGGCAACTTCATGAACAGTGAAATTGTCGGCCGTGTTTGGGATGGCCCCTGGGCCGTTCGTTTCCCCCGCTACGAAGAGTCTTTGGCAGCAGAACTGGGTCGCCGTGTGGGCCACCCGCTTCCCTTCGACCCCATCGCCCTGCCCCGACACCCCTCGCAGTTGTACGAGGCCCTCGGGGGACTGGCCGTTTTTGCCATGCTCTGGATCGTGGACCGCATCTTGAAAGAGAAACGCCCCCGTGGCCTGCTTGCGGCCCTGTTTATGCTGGGGTATTTTAGCTTCCGATTCATGGTTGAATTTGTCAAAGAGTATCAGGTGTTTGTTAATATAACGAGAGTCGATGACGCAAATATGGTATTTATTGCGCCCACCAACCAGTTTGATATGGGGCAGTATCTGTCCTTGCCCATGCTTGCTATCGGTATTGGTTTCTTGATTTATGCGCTGAAGGTTCAGGCCCCTGCGTCGACCCTCTCCCCGCTGGTCGATGCCCCGGCGTCCGCCGCAGTCAAACAATCAGGCAAAAAATCGAAGTAGATTGTCTCCTCGTCACCTGAGGAGCCGCCGCAACCGTGTTTTTCTCAGGATCCTCTCGACCCCCATCCAAACGTGGTCGGATCGAGCGGCGAGCGCCCGGCGGGCTTATCGGATCCGGGCCTCGATAATGGCCGGGTCAGCCAGCGTCCTTCGGCCGCCGGCGCGCCTCCCCCCGACCCCCTCCAGGCAAGCTGGCGGGGGCGATCCGTTTTTGGGGCGAGTAGTCGAGCCGACCACGTTTAGTTCAGTTGTTTGCCGGCTAACTTCGCCAAGGCCACTCGCTGCTCCGTGTCCATCTCCAACCGCACACCCATATGGAAACGATTGTCGCCAAAGGTGCTGGCCAAGTGGTTTTCATAACACTTCACCACTTCGCCTCTTAGTTCGAACAGGTCCGTCTCCATGTCCTCCAGAGCGGGGTACAGGGTGACTTGGGTGCCCATCTGCACCGGGACGTCGGCACTGACAAGAAGGTCGTCGTCGGACAAGTCGATGGCCGCTGCCATGGTCAAGTTGATTCCATGCTGCAAAACAGCCCGCATGGTGCAGTTATCTTTCGGTGCCTGGCGCTTGTGGAAGAATCCAAACATGTGAACCCCCATGAAATTCTCCCCCATTCTGCCACCCTCACCGCTGCCGTCAAAAAACGCCGATCGATGGCCGATCGAATTTCGCTGCTCTGTGGAATCCGGCGTGTTTCCAAACCGCCTTTGAAAGCGACGTCAGGACGTGTTATATTCGGGCCCCATCGGGGAGGCATCATGGCTGGTAAAGCGCCCGTTCTCTGTTTGGTGGATGGTTTTGGGTTCGTGTTTCGGGCGTACCATGCGATTCGTCCTTTGACCAATTCCAAGGGCATGAGCACCCACGCGCTCTTTGGCTACACGAACATGCTGCTGAAAGCCCGAAAGCAGCTCAATCCCGACTTTTTCGCCGTGGCGCTGGACAGCCCGGGACCGACGTTTCGCCAGGAAATATTCGCTGAATACAAGGGCACCCGCCCAGAAGTTCCCGCCGATCTGAAAGAACAAATCCCATGGGTCGAACCCATCACCGAGGCTTTGGGCATTCCTGCCCTTCGAATTCCCGGCCTGGAAGCCGATGATGTCATCGCAGGTTATGTGAAGCACGCCCAGCAGGCCGGCTTTGAGGTCGTGGTGGTTTCCGGGGACAAGGACCTGATGCAACTGGTCCACGATCCCGCCGTGCGCATGTACGACCCCATGAAAGAGCGTTGGTACACCGAAGCCGAGGTATTGGAGCGCCACGGAGTCCCTCCCAAACATGTGGTGGACCTTTTGTCCCTGATGGGAGATTCGTCGGACAATGTCCCCGGTGTGACGGGTATCGGGGCAAAGGGTGCTGCCGCACTTGTCCAACAGTTCGGTTCGTTGGATTCCATTCTAGAGCATGTCGCCGAGGTTAAACAGAACCGCACCCGAGAGGCGCTTCTGGCCGGCAGAGAAGAGGCACTGCTTTCACGGCGACTGGTTACCCTGAAGACCGACTTTGAACTTCCTCGCCCACTGGAGCAGTTGG
>CAYTWV010000135.1:2454-9756 GCA_964442235.1 uncultured Myxococcales bacterium
CGGACCCTGTTCCTGGAGTTGGGATTTCACACCTTCCTTCGAGAGTTGCTGCCCGGCAGCCAGACCGCTACTACCGAGGCCGTGGCCGCTTCCAGGCCTGCGGTGGCGCCGCCAACACCAGCCAAATCGCCCAAGGGACAGATGTCTCTTTTGCTCACTCGAATCCCGCCCGCTGCCTCGGCCCCCTCCGAACCGGCCCTCGAGACCGACAACGCCCAGTTCTTCGACGATGAAATGGCCGAAGGCGCCGAGATTGCGCTGCATGGTGTCGAGGTGCCAGCGAACCTACCTACCTCGGCAGGTTCCATGCCGGCCCCTGTGGTGGTCCGAACCACGGAACAGTTGAAACAGGTGGTCCAGTCGATCTTGCGCTCAGGCAAAGTTGCCGTGGACACCGAGACCACCTCTATTCAGGCCAGCCGGGCCGCTTTGGTGGGCATTTCCCTGGCCCTCTCGGCCCAGGAACTCTATTACATTCCCATCGGCCACCGAGGCCCAAACACGGGCCCCAAGATTCCCCTGGCGCAAGTCATTGAGATTCTGGGCCCCGTATTGGCAGACCCTGCCATCGGGAAGGTGGGGCAGCACTTCAAGTACGATTCCATCGTGCTTCGATGTAACGGCTTCAATCCCGTCGGACTGGTGTTCGACACCATGCTGGCTTCGTATGTGCTGGACCCCGGCCGAGCCAGCCATGGCCTGGATGCTCTGGCGGCAGAGTTTTTGGGCGTTCGGATGGTTTCCTACAAAGAGGTCACCCGACAAGGCGGCCTGAATGTTCGTTTTGACGACGTGCCCGTGGAACAGGCCGCCCGCTATTCGGCCGAAGACGCTTGGGCCACATGGCTGCTCATGGAGACCTTCCTGCCCAGGTTGCAGCAAGACGGATTACTCTCGCTTCTAACGGACGTCGAGTTGCCGGTCTCCCAGATTCTGGCCCGCATGGAAGAGGTTGGGGTGGCCGTAGACGTGGGACGCCTGGCGCAACTCTCCAAAGAGTTCGCCACCGAACTCCTGGACGTCGAGCGGCAAATCTACCAGGCTGCAGGCGGCACCTTTAATATCAACTCTCCCAAACAGCTTGGGGAGATTCTGTTCGAGCGCCTGGGCCTGCCCAAAGGCAAAAAGACCAAGACCGGCTACTCTACGGACGTGACGGTCCTGGAGGAACTGGCCCCGCTTCATCCGGTGGCGGCGTCGGTCTTGCGTTATCGCACCTTGACCAAACTCAAGGGAACCTATGTGGATCCCCTGCCGGAGCTGATCCATCCGGCCACGGGACGGATTCACACCTCATACAATCAGGCCGTTGCGGCCACCGGGCGCCTCTCCAGCTCCGAGCCCAACTTGCAGAACATTCCCGCCCGTGGAGACGAAGGTCGGCGCATCCGTGAAGCCTTTGTTCCCGCCCCTGGAATGGTGCTGCTGTCGGCCGACTACAGCCAGATCGAATTGCGTGTGTTGGCCCATCTGGCCGGCGATGCACATCTGGTCGATGCCTTCAAACGCGGCGACGACATCCACGCCAGGACCGCGGCAGAACTGTTTCATGTCATTCCTGCCATGGTCACGGCCGACCAGCGACGGCTGGCCAAAACCATCAACTTCGGGATTCTGTACGGCATGAGCGCATTTCGCCTGAGCCGAGAGCAAGGGATTCCCTTCAAACAGGCCGATAAGTTCATCAAAGACTATTTCGCCAAATACCCAGGTATTGATGCCTTCATGAAGGGTTGCATCCACCAGGCACAAGAACTGGGCTACGTGGAAACCTTGCTCCGGAGGCGCCGATATATCCCGGACGTCCGATCCTCCAACGGGCAAGTCCGGGCGGCTGCCGAACGCATGGCCGTTAATACGCCGGTGCAGGGCGGGGCCGCCGACCTTATTAAGTTGGCCATGATCAAGGTGGACCTGGCTCTGAAACAGTCCGGTCTGGCCGCTCGGGTGATCATGCAGGTGCACGACGAACTGGTGCTGGAAGTCCCCGAATCCGACGTGCAGGCCGCTCGGGAACTGGTCACCCTGGCCATGGAATCGGTTATGGAACTGGCAGTGCCCCTTAAGGTGGGCGTTTCGGTGGGTCATAACTGGGCCCAGGCCCATGGATGAGACTATGGATTTTGACGAGACCCTGACTCGAATCACCGAGCGGCTGGAGACTCTCACGGAGCGTAATCAACTCCTGGAGCGCCGGCTGGATGGCATCCGCCGCATGGCTCAAACCCTGGCCGGCACCATCAAACTCGAGGAAATTCTGGTCCGCATGGTCGAGGTCGTGACCGCTACCCTGGATGCCGAACGGGCCACCGTATTTCTGGTGGACGAGACCGGCGACCTGGTCTCTGGAGCGCTGGTGGCCAGCGAGATTTCCGGGATCCGCCTGAAGCCCGGCCAGGGTATCGCCGGTTGGGTTGCAGAAACCGGCAAAGTGCTCAACATCAAAGATGCCTATCGGGACAAACGGTTCGACCCCTCTACCGATCGTCGGACTGGATTTGTGACCCGCTCCATTCTATGTATTCCCATGAAGACCTATTGGGGCCAGATCGTGGGCGTCATTCAGGTCCTGAACAAACGTGACGGATACTTCACTATCGAAGACTCTGATATTCTGGCTACTATCTCCACTCAAGCGACCATTTCCATCGAAAACAGTAAGAATTTTAATGCATTGCAGGCAGCAAACTCCAGCTTGCGAGAGGCCGAAGAGGGACTGCGACGCAACTATGGTCTGTTAGAGACGCTTTATTCCATCCAGGTCCAGATGACCCAGGCATTCGAGCGGGATGCCCTTCTGGACGCCGTGCTGCGGGGATTGCAAAACGCCATGCCCTGCGGTGTGGCCTGTGTCTGGATGCAAACTCCTGCAGGGGGTCTGGTGCGCATGTTGCGCCATGGGGAAATCGACGTCATCGAACAGGCCGCTTCTACGCCCTCCGATGGCCTGCTTGGCCGGTTGCTGGCCCAAGGAGTCAGCCAAACCCACCTCGAGCCCTTGCCTGGAAACGAATCGGAACTGTTGCATCCCGACATGCCCGTGCATGCCGTCAGCTACGTGGTGGACCCCGTGGTGCGGGAGGACGGCCGCATCGTTGGGGCCCTGGCCGTGGTCAACCGGTGGGGCTATGACATTTTCGCCCCCGAAGATGCCCAGATTGTCAGAATTGTGGCCCGGCAGTTGGGCACGGCGCTGGACAGGCTGGCCCAGCACCAGGAGTTGTTGAAGTCCGGAAACATGGCCCTCATTGGTCAGGCCGTGTCGGGTGTGTTGCATGACATCAAGTCTCCGCTCAATCTGGTCAGCGGCTTTGCTCAGTTGATGGAGTGCGAAGAAGACCCCGCAAAACGGGCCGAGTATGCCACCGACATTGTCCGTCAGGCCCAGTTCATCAAGTCCATGACCCAGGAAGTCCTGGCCTTCGCCAAAGGCGAGCGGCAACTCTTCAAACGCCCCATCTTCCTGCAGAATTTCCTGGCCGAAATGGAAGCGCTGCTCAACCAGGAGTTCGCCGGCCGAGGAATCGACATTGCCCTTCGTAACGAGTATCGGGGTAAGCTGAAGGCCGACGAGGACAAACTCAAGCGCTTGATCTTCAACCTGGCTCGAAACGCCAGAGACGCCATGCCCGCCGGAGGGCAATTCACCATCCATGTGAGCGAGACGCCGACGGATCTGGTCTGGAGAATCTCCGACACCGGTCACGGCATCCCCAGCGAAGTGCAGGCCCAGATGTTCCAGTCCTTTGTCACCAAGGGTAAAAAAGACGGAACTGGTTTGGGCCTTGCCATTGTTATGAGCATCGTGGACCAGCACGGCGGGACCATCTCGTTCGAGACGGCTGCTTCGGTGGGAACCACCTTCACCATTACTCTGCCAAAGGAATAACGACGCACCATGCAAGAGTACCTGGATTTGTTTCTGAAAGGCGGCCCCATCATGTGGCCGATTCTGGCTTGTTCGCTGGTTGGCCTGACGGTCTTTGTAGAGCGGCTGCTGGCCTACAGGGTGGACCGTGTCTTTCCGCTTCGAACCGCCGAAGCCATGCTCGACCTTGTCAAAAAGGGGCAGTTTGATGCTGCCGAAAGTCTGGCCAAGCAGCAGCGCAGCCCCCTGTCCGCGTTGGTGCTGGCGTTCCTTGAAACCCGCCACGCTGGCCGCTCTGTAACCAAAGAGCGCATGGAAGAAGTGGGCAATGTGGAAATCAGCCTGCTGAACCGCTACGTGGGGGCTCTTTCGGCAGTCGTGACCATCCCGCCGCTGCTTGGCTTGCTGGGTACCGTCACCTGTATGGTTCAGGTGTTCCAAAGTGTGGCTACCGTCGAAGACCCCAAGATCAGCCAGTTGGCCGGCGGAATCTGGGAGGCGCTGCTTACCACCGTCGCCGGACTGGCCGTGGCCATCCCCGCTTACCTGGCGTATCGGTTCCTGGAGTCGCGGTTGGATCGGCTGGCTGATGCCTTGCAGAGTTACAGCCTCCGACTGATGGATTTGGCCTTCCCGGCGGCCTCCTCGCAGCGCCCCAAGGACGAGGCCCAGTCATGAACTTCAAGAAGGGGCTGGCTCGCAAACGCTCTGACGTGGGGGTGGACCTGACTCCGCTGATCGACGTGGTCTTCAACTTGCTGATCTTTCTGTTGATCTCCACAACCTTTAAGAATCAGGAGCAGGCCTTCTCGATTGTACTTCCCAAGGGTGATCAGCCCGCCCAGGTAGCCAAGGCCAAGAGAGCCACCGTCTTTGTGACCCGCGACGCCAAGTACGTCTTTTATGCGCCCGAACCCGGTAGTGACCTTCAGTATGGTCAGGAGTTTCTTTCATTGGACGGCCTGGGTGCTGCCATCGACCGATACGTCGCCAAAGAGGGTGTGGATAAGGCCATCAGCATCAAGGCCGATGCCGAAACCGACTATCAGGCCATCATTGATGTGGTGAATCAGGCCAGGGGCTCCTGAGTAGAACGAGTCTTTTTCCCCTATCGAAAGGCCGAAGCCCCGTAAGTCATAATCCCGATCAGAACATATCCGCGTACAGAGAATATGTCGCACACTCCCATGATGAAAGGTATGGGATGACCTGTATGGCAAAATAACGACTGTCATTGCCGGCACAAGTGCCACCCCAGGTCACCGTCACCGATTCACTCTGGCAGCCACCCAACTCGGCAGAACCGGCCAGCGAACAGGTCAAAGCTCCCGTGTCGTAGTAGTAGACAAACAAGTCGTAATCCACACAGTCGGGACTCTGCGGCAGATTCATGCGCACCGTCAGGTTGTAGGTCTGAGGCCAGCCCGGGAAACAGACGTGAGAGTCCTCTTTTGCCTGGATGGTGAAGAAGTCTACGTCGTTTTGTGGGTAAATGTTGCCCACCACAATGAGCGCATCGGGCGACCCTTCGGCGATGTCCCCGGCCCACTTGTTCGTAGAGCAGGTCTCGTTGTATTCGTAGATATCGCCTCCGTTTGGAATGGAGTCATCGTTGGTCCCATTACAATTCTGGTCCTTGTTGTCGCAGGTCTCCGTGGTGGGATTGCCCTGCACACAGGGGTTCGGGGCGCCATTCAGGCACTGGTTCACCGTTCGGTAACACTCGCCGGTCCCGCAGGAATGGGTTCCCGGGTTCACGTTGGTGCAGGCTCCGGCGGTAGTCGACTGACAGGTCCCGCTGGTCGGGTCTTGACATGTTGCGTTGCACTCTACCGTTGTGGCACCCGAGCCCTGCAGCGGGCACAGCGTGGCAGCGGTCCGGCAGGCGCCCGCTCCGTCGCAGGTAGCTGTGGCGCTGTCCACGGCCGAGCGTGCCAGGCACTTGTCCCCACTCCAGCCCCAGTAGTATCCCGTGCACGCGAACCCGGGACACTCGTTGGCCGGATCGGTACCCGCCGAAATCATCATGCATTTCCCGAGGTTCCCGGCCAGATTGCACGCCCGGCACGAGCCGCTGCATGCCGTCTCGCAGCACACGCCATCCACACACTGCCCCGAGGTGCACCAACTGCCCGCAGTGCAGCTACCTCCATCCGCCTTGTCGGCCTGGCAGGTGCCTCCCTCGCAGTGAGCGTTGGTGTCGCACTGTGCGTCGGTCGTGCACGACGTGGGGCAAGGTGGATCACTCTGGGTGACCCCGCCGTCACAATAGATGGTAGGGTAGGGGCCACATTCGTCCGACAGGGTGGAACTCAGGCAGGCCGAATCATCATTGATGGGGTCCGACTTCCGACATTCGCTGTTCACACAGGCAGGATCCCTTCTGGTGCCCTGGCACGTGGACGTCGAACCACAGACAGCGGCTTCACTGTATGAACCCACTGGGCAGTTGCCAGCCACGGAGCAACAATCGCCAAATCCGCAGCAATACCCGTTTTGGCAGTGGGTGGAGACACAGTCGGAATTCTCGTCGCAAGGTGCGCCGTTTGCCTGGTTCGCTTCGCAAGCCCAGTCGCAGTGATACCCGGTCTGGCACTGACTGTCCACCGTGCATGCCGTGGCGCATGTCGGGGGATTTTGATTCGCAGCGCCAGTGCAATATCGGGACTGATAGGGCAGGCAGTCCAGCGCCAGGGTCGAGGCGGAACATGCCGTATCATCGTCAATTGCCAGCGTGGTCGAGCAAATCGAACCGCCACATTGGCGGTCCTGCCGGGTCCCCTGGCAACTAGAGGTGCTGTCGCAACTTGCGGCCCTGGCATACGTGGCCGGGCAGTCCATCGCAACCTGACAGCAGTCACCCGAGGCACAGCAGAAGCCATTCTTGCAATGGTTTGATATACAATCGGAGGTCTCATCACAGATTCCCCCATCGGGGACATCGGGCTTACAGGTCCCGTCGCAATGGTAACCCTCGGCACACTGTCCATCACTGGTGCAGCCCGACGCACAGGTGGGTGGGGTTTGATTCGCTGCCCCGGTGCAGAATTTGGAAAGGTACGGGGTGCAGTCCAACGCCTGCAACGATGCCGAACAATCCGAATCGTCGGCAATGGGGTCGCTGGAGCCACACTTGGAGCCCAGGCAGGTGGCGTCAATGCGGGTCCCCTGACATGTCGAACTGTCGCCACATGTCGCAGGGACTGCAAACAGGGCCGAAGGGCAGTTCGAAGGCTGAGCACAACACGTCCCGCCGCTGCAACAGAATCCGTTGGAACAGTAATTGCTGTGGCAGTCCGTGTTCTCGTCACATCCACCCCCGTCCGAGACATTGGCTACACACGTCCCGTCACAATGGTATCCGGAAACACACTCCGAGTCGGTCAAACATGTGGTTGGACAGTTGGCGGGAGTCTGTTCCGGCGACCCCGAAC
>CAYTWV010000136.1:0-9655 GCA_964442235.1 uncultured Myxococcales bacterium
TATCACAATATTACAAATTTATGCTGCAATAATCCATTTTATAAATGCATTATATATCGGTCAGCTCCAGGATGTCTTGTACGGTCAAAATGTTGGGATGCCGAAGATTGGCCTGGATACGCGCTTCTTCCAGAAAGCGGGAGGCCACCTCCTGGTTTTTCTGGTACTGAGGATGGAGAATCTTGATGGCCACAAGGTGCCCCAGACGCAGGTGCCGGGCGGCATAGACCGAAGCCATACCTCCACGGGCAAGTTCGCCCAAGACCACATACGGCCCGATTTGTGTTCCGTTCACGCTGCCACCTGATGCCGATTCCGTAGGTTCACCAGACCCCCTATATCACATCCCCCTTTACCCGCGCAACCCCGCCCGTACAATAGGCAGCGCGAGGTCAGGCCCCAGTGATGAACGAAGAAACCCAAGAACAGCCATCTGATGCCCCGGCCCCCCCGGAGCACCCCTCCTATGCAGACGCCCCACCGACGCTTCGAAAGGGCACTCCCTCAATCTCGCACTTCATCCGCGTGAGTCTTGGATTGGGCATGTTGGCGGCCCTGGCCGTGGCGGCTTCCTGGGTTTGGGTCTTCCTGTTTTTCCCTCCGGACCCACCCTTTGAACCCGAGACGTTTCCCGAAGAGGCCTCGGTGCTGCTGGACCGGGCCCCGACGTTCAGTTGGACCGCCGAGGATGCCGACGGACTCTTTCGAGTTCTGGACCCTCAAGGAGCACTGGTCTGGGAGCGCACCACCAACACCAACTCGGTTACCGTCCAGGACGGGATCCTGAAGCCCGGACACCCCTATCGGTGGCAGGTCTTCCCTGGTGGCGTCTTCACCGAACTCTCCCCCGTGCCCGTTGTGGACCGCTCTTTCCGCATGGCAGACGAGCTACGCTTCAGCTCCCCGTCGGGCAGTTTGACCGTCTTCCCAGACCGATTCACTGTATCGCTGCATCACCTGCTGCAGTCCGTGCCCCTGGAAATCGTCTGCACCGCAGGCCGGCTCGAGGTCACTCTGCCCGACGAGTTGACACGAGAGCAGGGCTCAAGAAACTATCGGGCTGGACCCACCGGAGTGCAGTTCCATCTGAAATTCGACCCCAACATGGCCCATGATTCCCCCGAACAGTGGCTTCCAGTCCGAATCACATGCGGCGACCTGGAAGCCGTCGTCCCCTTTTCGACCAGCCCCAGCCTGGGCCCCTTCCTGGACAGCTTCTCTGTGGGGTTCAGGCCCTACCACGACACCCCCTCCTTCGCCAACTTCTCGGAGAGCACTCTGGCCGTGTTGACCGATGGCACCTGCGTAGGCATTGCCTTCGCAGTCCAGCTCTTCTTTCGAAAGGCCTCGTTCGGGCCCCAGGCCAGCGGACGCGCCGTCGACATGCTCTCCCCGCTTGGTGTCGTCGAATCCCTGCTCTCCGGTCCCTCGGTGGCGTTCCTGAATGCCCAGGATTTCCGGGACCTCACGGCCCGGCGTCCCCAGTTTGTGCGGGACATCATGTCCACAATCCATCTGGAGAACATCAATCCCGCCAACCTGACGGGCACCATCAAGGCCTCGCTGATTTCCCCGGGGCCCCAGATCGGGGATGCCATTCTGGACGAGTTGGAAGCAGGCAGGGTAGCCGTTGTCGCTGGCTTCAGGCTAAAAACTCGAGTCTTCAAGACGGGTTCGGAACTGGCATCCTATGCCGTGATGGACGGAGGACATGCCTTCGTGGCCTATCGAGCCTGGAAATTCAAGAACGTCACCCTCTTTGCCATCTATGACCCCAATTTCCGCTACGAAAACCGGGCCCCCCTCTCCACCCTGCTGGTGGTCCCCAAAGAAGGTCGCCCCACCTACTATGTCGACGGCACCCCCGACCGATTCATGGTCCGATTCATGGTGATGTCCAGTTCCGACATCGCGGGCCTTCTGGGGCCTTTGACGCAGGGCGTCAAACAAGGTGTCGACGGTGTTCTGCAGTCCCTTGACGACTTTTTCCAAGCCGTGGGCCATGGTTTGCGCGAAGTGACGCCCGGCCTGTGACACGCTTGCTTCTGGGTCCGATGACAGATTTGGCCTGTTCATGCCTTCGGAAAACTTGGACTTGAGGCGTCGATTAGGGCAACATACCGGGCCGTGACCGGTGATTGCTTGTGACGCCGGCTTCCATTGCGAGAGGAAAGAGATGATGCGACGGTCTACTCTTTTGCTGGTTGTGCTCTCCTTGACGACTCTTCTGGGCTGTGGCGGCGGTGACTCCGGCTCGCAGAAGGATGCGGTTGTCGATCCCTCCGACCAGAGTTCGGATGCCGCAAACGACGTTGCCCCTGGCGACGTTCAGGAAGATCTCTTGCCCCCATGCTCGGGCTCCTGGGTGCTGGAGTTCTTCGGCGTGGAAGACAACATGACCGTGGAGACCGGCCGCACCTATCCCATCCAGGCCCGCATGTATGACAGTGCGACCCTGCAATTTGTCGCCGGCGAGCCTGTAACCCTGGAATTGGTGGGCGAGGGAGATGCCCAGTTGACCACGGACCAGGCGGTCACCGATGCCAACGGAAGCGTGGAGATCGGGCTGCAGACGGGGTCGGTGGAAAATGCCACCTATACCATCCATGTCTCTCACCGCTGTGCCGACAAGATTTCGCTGAATCTGACCACGATCGCTCCCGAAAAGGGGACCTTCGTGATTACCGTAGAGATTTCCCCCGAGTTGCAGGCACTGGCATCCGACCTGGACGTGACGCTCTATCTGGACAACACGATCCCGTATTGTGGGGCCTTCGACTTCACCAAACCCACGGGCGTTGCCGTAGCCGTGCCCGCCGGCCAATCCGTTGTCGAGTTCAAGGACGCATTGTCTTCTTCCACCTATTTGATTTCGGCCGTGGGTATCGACACCAAAGGCTTGCCCATTGGCGGCGGCTGCACCGAGGGCGTCTTTGTGCTGAAAGACCGCACCGAAGAAGTGACTGTCACCCTGTTCCCGCTGGATTTGAACCCGGTTGGAAACTATGACGGCACGTTGACCGGCGATGTCTTCTCGCTGATTCCCGAACCCCTGCGAGACCCCGGCAAAGAGCTTCATGACTTGTTGAAGAACTCGCCGGACACCATCGCCCAGCACATCCTGGATGATCTGGCCCCCTACTTCCCCGAGGGCTTGCCCACCACCTGCAACGAGAACCCGGTGGACATCCCCAAAGAAATCAAAGACAGCATCGCCATGGGCCTGGGGCAAAACTTCCCGCCCGCCCCCTTCCCTGCCATCCGAGATGACAGCGCTGCACTTCTGCAAGCCATGCTGGGCGATGTGAACTTCACCGTGACCTTCACGGTTCAACCCAAACAGGGAACCGAGTATCCCGCCAAGTTACATATCACCCAGATTCAGCTAGCCGGCGACCTGCCCTGCGGCAATGACTGCAAGGAGCTGCTGACCATTCCCTTTGATGCCTTTACCGGCGGCGAAGTGGTCTTTGAGTGGGAAGATGTCGAATCCACACTCACCACCTCCAATCTGGAGCAATGGGCACTTCCCGAGTATCAAGTCTCGCTGCGACCGGGAAAACTCTTCCTTCTCGCCTTTGTGCACACGGTGCTGCCTGCCTACGGTTTAACCGATTCAATTCAGGATCTGCTTGGCCCGCTCTACAACTGCACTTCACTGGTCAGTGGCATCTCGTTTGTCACCACCACCTGCTTGAACAAGAACGTCCAGTTCTTTGTGGACTCATGCGCCCAGGCAGTTGCAGACATTCGACTCGAGTTTTATGACCGCTTTGGCGGCCTTCTGGCAGAACAGATGCTGGAAGGCGTCTTCTCCGGCACCATGAACGACCCCAACAACGACTTAAAAGCCGAGTCGCTGGATGGCGGTTTTTCGGGTTCCTTCATCCTGGAGACCGGTGGAGTGCCGGCCAGCCAGGGCACCTTCGATTGGGACTTCACGGCTGCAAAGGCAGCGAACTAGGCTCTGGAGCATCATGGAAAAATCTCCCTTGCGAATGCTTCTGCTGGACATGGACGGCACGTTGACCACGGTCACGTCGCCTTGGCAACACGTCCACCAGGGGTTGGGGGTATGGGATAGCAAAGGAAAGGCGCTGCTTGAACAATACCTCAACCGCGAAATCGGATTCACCGAGTTCTGCGAACGAGACGTTCAAATTTGGAACGACTTGGAGATCGGGCTGGACGAGGTCCACCAGATTCTGGACCGCATTCCGATTCCCGAAGAAACCCTGACCTTTTTGAGGGCCGCCCACGCCGCTGAATTTCGTCTGGCTATCGTTTCAACCGGTTTCACCCACACAGCCGAGCGTATCCGCCGATTGGCGGAACTGCCGGAAGACGCCCTTTTTGTAGCGGCCAACGAACTTGCAACTCTTCCCAACGGGACCATTCAGGCGGTCCTGCGGGTGGGAGATGGCTCGGATGTACCCGGAAAAGCTTTCTGGGCCTCTCATGTCATCCACCGGTTTGGCATGACCAAGGAGCAGGTCGGGGCCGTGGGGGACACGTCGGCCGACAAGCCGCTGTTCCAGGCCGCCTCAGTCTGGACTCAGGTCAAAGGACCCGCAGATCTCGCCGCCTTGACCTGGCTTCCCTTCTCGACCCAAACACCCTGACAAAACCCCAATAACGGTACCCGATTCATCGGTGCCCGAACAATCTGTGCGTTTTTTTGCGAACCCCAAAATCCTGGCTAAAGTCAGCCCCAGGAATGGAGGTTCCCGATGCTTACGAACGAAACAGCGCAGAGCAACACCTTTGAAGTGGTGGAGATCCTTGGCAACCAGCAGCCCATCAAGACCTCGGGCAGCACACTGACCCAAGAGGGACTGGTTCTGGATACTCCATCCGAAGTCCTGGCGACCAACCGCTTCATGTGGCTGGAGTTCGGCCTTCCCAATTCCGAAGAACGCATCAAGGCCCTGGCCGAAATCATCGAACGCTCACCCTTCCAAGTGAAGGTCCGCTTTAAGCACCTCTTCCCGGACCAGCGCAAGAAGCTGGACGCCTATCTGCGTGCCAACATCAGCATGAACTAGTACGAATCGACCCTGGTTGCCGCCGTGTTTTGTGGGGTGACTTGGTGTGTCTGTGCCACGACCGTGAGGGAGTGGGCGCGCCGATTGATGCCATGCGGGTAGGCGAAGCCTATGGGGGACTAAACAGGCTCGCTCCATCCAGCAACCTTCCCGTCGGCCCCCTTGCCCCCTCGTCGCTCCACCTCCTGCGTCAATAAGTGGCAAAGTCTTTGATCTCGCCCGCGAGGCCCGGTATCATCAACGAGGTTTGTGTGCCATGCTCATGGAGGTTCCGAATGACACGGTCGACTCGTACGTGGATGCTCGTGCTGGGATTGGGCGCTGCGGTGGTAATTGCAGGTTGCTCAACGGCCACCACAACTCCCCCGTCGTTACCCGGCGATAGCTGCAATGCTCCGGGAACTCTGAAGTGCGGCAGTGACGGGACCTCGGATGCCGTGTTGCGTTGCCAGTTGGCCGACGGAACGTTGACTTGGGCCATTGAGACCATATGTGCGGGAACCTGCACCGGCGTCTCGTGCGACCAAGCGGGTGACACCACGCTGCCCGATGGCACCGAGCAGGACGAGAAGATTCCGTCCGAAGTTGTGGACACTCTGCCCGACTTCCTTTGTTCGGGGCCCGACTGCGGAACCGTCTTCGACGACATCCTACTTCCCGACGGCGGCTGCAAGACCTTCTTGACGCCCTGCAACGGCAACTCGGAGTGCTGCGAGCCCGGTTTGTGTGTGGACAGCCCCGAGGGCAACCGAGTCTGCACCAAACGCTGCGAAGAAGACTGCCCCGATGGCTGGCGCTGCCTGCTGTATGGATACCCCGATGTGCAGTCGATCTGCCTCGCCCCCAACCTGAACAAGCTTTGCAAACCCTGCGTGGACGACATGAGCTGCAACCTGGTGGGCGACATGTGCCTGCCCATGGGCATTGAAAACGCACTTTTCTGTTCCAGAGACTGCAGCGAAGAAGCCTGCCCTCCTGGCTATGAGTGCAAAGACGTGACCAGCTCCAAAGGGGAAACGGGCAAGCAGTGCTGGCCCATCTCCGAGGTTTGTGAGTGCTTGGGAATGGTCCCCTCGGATTACCTGACGGACAAAGAGAATTGCGGCACGTGCGGCAAGGTGTGTCAGTTCGACAACGCCGAAGCCTTCTGCGAAGAGGGCAACTGCAAGATGGGCGCCTGCCTGGGTGACTACAAAGATCTGAACCAGTCCTGGGAAGATGGCTGCGAGTACATCTGCATCTTCAGCCCCGAACCCGATATGCCCGATATGCAGAACCTGGATACCAACTGCGACGGTATCGATGGCGACAAGGCCTACGCCATTTTCGTCAGCCCCAACGGCATGGACACCGGCAATCAGACCGGCAACATCGAACACCCTGTGAAGACCATCGCCAAGGGCATCGCCCTGGCTTCTGCCAAAGCCCCCAAGTGGGACGTCTACATCGCAGCAGGCACCTACCTTGAACAAGTGATCGTGGCCCCGGGCGTCAGCCTTTACGGCGGCTTTAACGCCGAGTTGGGCTGGACCCACGACCCCACCCAACACAAGACCATCATCCGATGGAACGGCTCGGGCCCCGGTGGCGTCATCGCCATGTTGGCCCGGGACGTCCAGGCCGAGACCCTCATCGACGGGTTGACCATCGAGGCGGGCGACAACGACGCTGCGGGCGGCTCTTCTACCGCCGTACATATCTTCAACAGCACCGAAAAGCTGAAGTTCTCCAACAACCACCTTATCTCGGGCAACGGCGGAAACGGACTCTCCGGAAACCCGGGAACCGACGGCACGCAAGGCTCCGACGGTGGAGCGGGCCAATCGGGCTGCGAATACGATGGAGCGGCCCTGTCGATGGGATGTGGAAAATGCTCTCTTCCTCCCGCCGGGACAGGCGCTGCCGGCAAGTGCGGCAACGCAGGCGGCAATGGTGGCGCAGGCGGCAACTTTGACGCCAACGGCAAAGCGGGCCAGGCAGCTCAAGACGGGGCTGGCGGCGGCGGCGGCGGTTCCGTGACAGGTAACGGGGCCGGTGGCTCAACGGGTACACCCGGCACCAGCGGCACCGACGGCGTGGGCGGAAATGGCCGCGGCACCGTCGATGGAAACGGCTACTGGGTTCCCTCGGTGGGCGGCGACGGTTCCGGCGGTACCAAGGGTGCCGGCGGCGGCGGCGGTGGCGGCGGCGGCGGTGAAGCCGACGACGTCTTCCTGGGATGGGAATGTTACACCTATGGCGCTGGCGGCGGCGGCGGTGGTTCCGGTGGCTGTGCGGGCACTCCCGGTTCCGGCGGCGGTGGCGGCGGCGGTTCGTTTGGCGTCTTCGTGGTCAATTCTCAGCCGGTCATTGAAGCCAACATCATCACCTACCGCTTCGGCGGAAATGGCGGCAAAGGTGGCAAAGGTGGCGCCGGCGGCAACGGCGGTCCCGGTGGCCCCGGCGGTCAGGGCAACAAAGAGGGCGAAAACGAGGGCGGCGGCGGAAATGGCGGCGCTGGCGGCAAGGCCGGCAGCAGCGGCGGCGGCGGCGGTGGTTCCGGCGGCGTCTCCTTCGGCATCTTCTGGAGCGGCTCGGTCAGCCCCACCTGCCACAACAACGACTTCTATGGCGAAGGCTCCGGCGGCGCTGGCGGCGGCGGCGGCAATCCCAACGCCACCTCCAATGGCAAAACCGGCGACGGCGGCGATATCTACAACCAGAGCATGAACTGCATCAAAGACTGATGAACCGGCGATGGACGCCTCTTCCCGGAAGTTACACGACCGGCAAAGGGGCGCTCGCCATCCATCTTAATGGCCATGGCCATCCTTACACATCAAGCTATACATTTACGATAAGTGATTTATCCACCAAATCTTATTAGAGGACTAAAATGAAATTTTTCATCGATTCCGCTAACATTTCTGAGATTACCGAGGCCGTAGAAATGGGGCTTTGTGACGGCGTCACAACCAACCCCTCTCTGGTCGCCAAGACCGGCAAACCCTTTGCCCAGGTGATGCAGGAAATCGTGGCTGTGGTGGACGGCCCCATCAGCCTTGAAGCCACCGCACTGGACTTTGATGGCATGTTAAGTCAGGCCCGGGAGTTGGCCCGATTCCACAAGAACGTTGTGGTGAAACTGCCCATGACCAAAGAGGGGATCAAGGTCACCCGCATTTGTGCAGCCGAGGGCATCAAGACCAATGTGACGTTGATATTCAGCCCCATGCAGGCGCTGCTGGCCGCCAAAGCAGGCGCCACCTATGTCAGTCCCTTTATTGGCCGGCTGGATGATATCTCGACCGACGGCATGACCCTTATCGCCGACATCATGACCATCTTCCAGGCCTACGATTATGCAACCCAGGTCATCGTGGCCAGCGTTCGCCATCCCATCCACGTGGTGGAGTCGGCCAAGTTGGGGGCGGACATCTGCACCATTCCCTTTGATGTGATCAAGAAGTTCTATGACCACCCGCTGACCGAGATTGGTATCCAGAAATTCGTGAAGGATTGGGGGAAGGTTCCTGGCCAGGCCTAGTCTTTTTCCAACACAACCCACTGGGCCGCATCCCCTCGTCGAACCAGGAACGAAACCGCCTCACCTCGGGGCACTTCCTTTAACAATGACTGGACATAAGCCGAGTTTTTGGCGGCCACCGCACCAATCCGAAGAATGGAGTCTCCGGCCCGAATGCCCGCCCTTGCGGCTGCCGACCCCGGCTTGACGGCCGTTACCCTGACGGCCTTGTACCGCTGGCCCCGTGCCCCGGACTCATCCTCCAGAGTCAGACCAAACCCCGTTATCCAGCCCTTGTTGTCCACTGACGCCGCCGAAACAGGTTGGGACGGGCCCTCGCCGGGCATCGGTTCCGTGGTAGCGTGCAACGTCAGGGTTTTGCCCTGGCGCAGCAACTCCAGCGAGACCTTCTTTCCGATGCCCACCGTCGCTACCAACCAGGGCAGTTCGGCCGAATCGGTCAGCGGCTTGCCATCAAAGCTTGTAATCAGGTCGCCCGCTTCCAGCCCGGCCTTTTCGGCGGGGGAATCGGGGTATACCTCGGCGACCAGTGCCCCCTTGTGATCCGAAAGTTTCAAGGCCTTTGCAATGCGGGCATCCAAGGGCTGCAACGAAACCCCCAGGTAACTTCGTTCGACCCGTCCTTTGACCAGTTGTGGCAAGAGTTGTTTGGCCATGTTGATGGGGATGGCGAAGCCGATGCCCTGGCCCGAAGCCACAATGGCGGTGTTCACCCCAATGACCTCACCCCGCATGTTGATCAGCGGCCCGCCGCTGTTTCCGGGATTGATCGACGCGTCGGTCTGAATGAAGTCCGCATACTGCGGCCCCTGCTTCCCCCCAATATCCCGGCGTCCCTTGGCCGAAATGATGCCCGCCGTAACCGTGTGATCCAACCCAAAAGGGTTACCGATGGCAATGACCCACTCGCCGATTCGCAGACCTTCAGAGTCGCCCAGTGGAGCCGCGGGAAAGTCCTTCTGGTCGGATTGGATGCGCAATAGTGCCAGATCAGTCCGGTCGTCCGCTCCCACCAGCGTGGCCTCGAACTCCCGCCCATCTTTCATTCTCAGGCGGATCTCGCTGGCGTTGTCCACCACATGGT
>CAYTWV010000137.1:0-9652 GCA_964442235.1 uncultured Myxococcales bacterium
CAAGTCACCCCACAAAACACGGCGGCATCCAGGGTCGATTCGTACTAGTACACTTCGTGGTCCACACGGTTGGATCTCTTCCACATGACCGGCAGGGAGTGGGCCTAAGCTGTCGGTTTGGGGTCGGCTTCGGCCGCTTCCACAATCATCCCCTTCAATCGGGTAATGGCGTCGCGGAAGCGGGTCTGGCAAATGGGTTTGCCGATGACTTCCATAGTCTCAAACAGGCCCGGGGAGGCGTGGCGGCCGGTCATGGCGATACGAACGGGCATAAAGAGCACCTTGGGTTTGGTGCCCTTGGCTTCGCAGAACGATCGCAGAACCTGCTCCAGATTTGCTGCTTTCCACTGGCGAAGTTTGTCCATTTCGTCGCTCAGGTCGCTAAAGAGTTCACAGGCCCCTTTGGCGTCCAGGCCCTTGCCAATCAGTTCGGCCTGGTTGTACTCGATACTGGCCGAGAAGAAATAGGTGGCGGCATCCACGAATTCGTCCAGTCGCCGGATTCTCTCACGCAGCAGAGGCATGATGGGGTTCAGGCGTTCGGCGCTGAACAGATGTTCCTGCAATTTGGTGCGCAGTGTGTCCGTGTCCATGTCCCGCAGGTACAGGCCGTTTAGCCAGTTCAGTTTCTCCAGGTCAAAGACCGGTTCACCCAGGCTGACGCGGTCGATGTCAAAGCCCTCGACCAGTTGTTCCAGGTCAATGCGCTCCTGGTTGTCGCCCAGGCTGTAGCCCATCAAGGCCAGGAAATTCAGCATCGCCTCGGGGAAGATGCCGATGGCCCGATAGTACTCCAGCGAAGTGGGGTTCTTTCGTTTGCTGATCTTGCTCTTGTCCTTGTTGCGCAGCAGCGGCATGTGGATGAACTCGGGTTCCTGCCACCCAAAGGCCTGGTACAGGCGCAGGTGTTTGGGAAGCGAGGGAATCCACTCTTCGGCGCGAATGACGTGGGTGATGCCCATCAGGTGGTCGTCGACGACGTTGGCCAGGTGATAGGTGGGGAATCCGTCGGACTTCAGCAGAATCTGGTCGTCCAACTGGTCATTGGGATAACGAATTTCTCCTCGAAGCCGGTCCTTCATCACCGTTTCGCCCTCGGTGGGCATTTTCAGGCGGATGACAAAGGGCACGTTATCTTTCAGGTTCTGGTCAATCTGTTCCGGGGTCAACGACCTGCACATGCCGTCGTAACCGGTGGTCTTGCTGACGCCCATGCGGCTGGCCCGCATCTGGTCCAGTCTTTCGGCGGTGCAGAAACAACGATAGGCAGAGCCGTTTTCCAACAGAATCCTGGCGTGCTCTTCATAGATGTCTTTGCGTTCCGACTGGCGGTACGGGCCGCTGGGGCCGCCCACATCCGGACCCTCGTCCCATTGAATGCCAAGCCACCGAAGCGACGTCATGATGGCCTGTTCGTATTCGGGTGCGGACCGGGTGCGGTCGGTATCTTCGATTCGGAGGATGAACTTCCCGCCGTTCTTGCGAGCGAAGCAGTAGTTGAACAGGGCGATATAGGCGGTACCAACGTGCGGATCGCCGGTTGGGCTGGGGGCGATGCGAGTCTTGATCATGTGGCGTTCTCCTGGTGTTCAACGGGCCAAAGTTGGACCGGACGAAACATGGCACGCAACCATATAGCATGGCGGTTTGGTGTCAAGGGTGACGTCCCTGGCTTGGAGCTTCGGTCAAGATCTGCTCCGCCAGGTCCAGGAGCGCCCGCATGATCCTGGCATACTGAGGCCCGATGGTTGCTTCTTTGGAGCGGTAGGAGACCCCCACGTGCTCTTTGGACAGGAATGCCCTTTGTCCCCGAGTGGACGGCTCCAGGCAAACGTCCAGAGGAATCCCATCAATAACAACACGGATGGTGATGGAGGGCACACCCTCAATTTCCATATACTCGACAGTGGGAAACCCCAGGCTGGACTTGCCGACCGCACCCTTGGGTGCCGAAAGAGGGACCGGTCCTCGGGGCAGTCGCTCTCGCAATCTGGCCGCAAGGGGCTTCCAGATTGGTCGCAGCACAGGGGTGGACTCTGGGCTGGCGTGGAGAAGTTCCGAAGCGGTCATGTCCAGGACGCCCGAGGCTACGTTCTCTTCTACGGCCACAAGCAAATCCTCCATGGTGGCTGCTGCAGGAAGGAGTTCCGCAACATCCAGTAGACGCTCAGCAAGACTCATGGGGTCTCGTATGGCGATGGGAAGTTTGGCCAGAAAGGCCTGGACCCGTTGCATGGCCGCTTCTCCCTGGGGGATGGTGCGCCGCTGCATAATGCGTCGGGTCACGGAACACACCAAACCAACACGAGGATCCCTGAATTTCCAAGGAATCTCTTTGGCGTCCCAACTGGTCACACACCCAGAGTCGGCCGGCCAGTCACCGAATTGGCCGCAAGTCAATCCGTCGGCTTCGGCCAGTCGAGTGATCGCCCGCCCTGGCAGGAGTTGAAGGACGGTACCCAGCGCATGTTCGCCATGCGGCAGTCCCAATTCTCGGAACAGGCGAACATTCGTCCGCAAATCCTCGAAGGTCGTCCAAGGGGTGTACAAGATGAAGCCAAAACCATCGAAGTGAAATGCCCGAGGAAATCGAGCCTGAAGGTCAAAGAGCACCCTGACCCCTTCTCGAATGGTGGCTAGAGATAGGCCTTTGTTGAACCGATGGTTCTCTACTTCGGATAGGTTCTCAATGCCCATATTCCACAAATGGACCTTGTGGCCGTCTTGTTGCGCAAGCGTCAGGGCTTGCTCAAGAAGTGGGGCCGCTGCCAGAAGTTCGTCAAGGCGGTTGGACAGGAAAAGCTCCACGGGGCGTAGTTCGGCCGGCAAGGTCGCTTGACTTCCTGGGTTCGGGGCCGACTGGGTCTCCTCTCTCAGTCTTGAAAAGAGACGGTGAAGCCTGGGCAACAGGTTCGTCCCTCGCACCAGAAACGCCAGGTCGTTCACCTCAGGATTGGCTGTTCGTGCCGCAGAGTGGATTTGCTCTAGCGCCAGTTCGACAGGGTCGCGCTTGTGAAGGAACTCAAGCGCTCTGTGGCCCGAGCAGAAGGAACAGCCCCACGGGGACTTAAAGTCACTGAAGTCGATGCTTCCGAAAAATGAGTTGGAGGCTAGGGGCAGCATGTGGGCACACGGTGGACCCACGAGTAGGGGAAGGAACGGTCGAATGGTCTTGGCCAAATCGTTGACTGGCTCCCCCGAATAGTCCGGGACAATCACGTCATCCAAAATGGCGGGCACGGTTCCTTCGGGCAACGTGATTCCAAGCCAGTCCGGAATCAACATGGCCTTTTGCCCGGCCTCGTCCATCATCTCGAATGAGGTATTGGGCAAGGACTCGCGAATTTCTTTCCAAAGGGGGGCCGCCAACCTTTCGTTGAGGATCACGTGGGTCGGGGCAAAGGAGACCAGACTTTGGATAAGCTTGTCTGCATCTGCCCCCTCAACCCCAAAAATGAATCGGTCTTCCAGCGCAACGATGGGGTGATAGTCCAAACCAAGAAAAAAACGCTGGGCGACATCGCCTTTGGCACGAACCAGCGCTTGGTACCACGGGAAATTCTCCGAACGATAGATACTGTAGCGATCCGTATTGATAACTTCCAATAGTGCAAGTCGAACGCTACTCATGGACGCCGGCCCCCTGCGGCCCAAGCCGGTCGTTTCCAATGAGCCGTGGTCCGACTGGTTTCACGGATGCTACCTCTCATTACCCTGAGGTGAGACAACCTGTTGGATGCGATCCGCCAACAACGTTGCGAAGAACCGGTTGCCTTCGGGAGTTGGATGCCCGTCGTTGGGGAAAAAATGGGCCGGTGTTCGCCGGTCCATGGTCAACTCCAGGAAACTCAAGAGTGGGTTTCCTCGGTACGGACTGAGGAAATCAGTCGTAGTTCCGAGGGGCTCCCAAATGACCAAGGGGGTCTGGGTCTGTTCCACAAAAGCGACAAGACTCTGGAAATCCCGGTGCAAAGAATCCCGGGCATCCCCAGCCTTGCTGACCAGATCAAGATCCGTCCAATAGAATCCCGCTTTCATCGAGTCATATACTATATCGAAATAATACATTAGGGACAAAACAACTCCTGGTGCCCCATGCTTCATCATTGGAACATCTATAGGTTCCAGGTCGAAGCGTCCCAGAAAGCTCATTACCATGACGTCCGGCTTTGCAAGGGCGCCCGCTCGCAGAAGCACGTCCACATAGTAGGGAAGCGCCGACGGCAATAGAGCGACGTTGATGACTTCCCATTGTTGATTAGTGCGAGCCACTAGCTCGGATTCGAGGGCGTTGTCAAGAGTGTCTTTTTGATCTTTTATGCCATAACCATATACAAAAGAGTCGCCAACCAGAAGGACTCTTCTGACGTTGGGTTGGCGCTCCACGACCCACTCCTGGTCCCGATAGCCCATGGAATTGGTGAGTATCTCAGCGTCGGGGATCTCGGGGCGACCCGACGATGTGGAGCACTGGTTGTTGAGCCCATGAGGTGGGTGATACCCGAACCTGTTTTCCTGCGTTCCGGGACTGGTCATTCCCTCAATCAGGGCCAAGGCCATCATGATGACCAGCAGGATGGCTGAGGCCAGAGCGTTCCCTCGTCCATACCAGATCCACTCCGTTCGGCCCTTGCGCCGGCAGAAGGCAGCAATAGCGGCCATGGCTGATACCAGAAGTGGAAACACCAGAGTCTTGATAGAGAATAGAACAAAGAAAGATCCGAAGGCGAATGGATATTTAACAATGGCGAGTACTAGGCGGATAAGAATATTAGCCCCAAGATATATGGAAATGCAGAGAGCAACAATCCATATAATAGGCAGGATGTATTTGGTGATAGGAGTTGTTTTCATATCAGGCCAAAATCCGGGTGCCCGGCGGCAGGGCTCCGCCCAGCAGTTCCAATGCGGCCTGGTGGTCGAGCGAGGTTTCGAAGTGCAGGTCCGAAGAACCCGGGAAACGGGGTCGAAGTCGAAGTTGACCGTTGGCCATCATGCTGCAGCGGCACCATCGAACGGTTCCATCGGGCTGCACGTAACGCAGGGCCGCG
This sequence comes from uncultured Myxococcales bacterium, assembly GCA_964442235.1. Taxonomy (GTDB): domain Bacteria; phylum Myxococcota_A; class UBA9042; order CAIXZC01; family CAIXZC01; genus CAYTWV01. Next base: position 5,052 of record CAYTWV010000137.1, read on the forward strand.
ACCTGTTCGGGATTCCACTGAATGTGGCCCTCAAGCAGGTGAGAGCTGTTGTGCATTTGGAACTGCCAGCGGTCGGGAGTTTGAGTTGACGTATTGGACCACCAACTTCTGGGTTTGGAAAAGGAGAGGGTGCGGTGACCCAGCAGCAGGGTCCCTCCGGTGATTGCTGTTTTCCCGGGAATCGGTATGGGCAAGGAGAATCCTTCGAAATAGAACTCACCAAAGTCGGACTGGCCCCGCATTTGGCCCCAGACGTGGCCGCCAGAGTGTTTTGTGCCCCAGTTGTGTCCCAAAGTCATGGGCCAGCGTTCGACTTGCCAGGTATCCGTGCCGAACTGGATCTGCCCACTGACTGTGGCCCTGGCAAACGGGGTCGAGAGTCGAGTGAAGGGGACCCCATCGCCGTACATGGACTGAGGAAGTAACAGAGCGGGGTCTCGGTTGGGGGAAAACGAAAGTTGCCACGAAGCCAGTCCCTGGACGCTGCCCGTGGCGATGCCGGGAGCCAGCAAGTTGTCGCCAATGCGTATCTCGGTCAAGTCGGCCGTGATCCGGCAGGCGGCCAGATCCCAGCTCTGTTTTGCCCCCACGACCTTGGGGTGGTTCGGAGCGTTTTCAAAAGTGATGGCCCAGCATTCGCCCACGGCGCCGTCCACGGGATGACTTTTGAGGAAGGTGTATTTCAACCAAGCGGCTCGCTGTCCATCGGGCGAATTGATCTTCAGGAAGTAGGATTCAACCAATCCGGTGGGGAAAAGCCTGCTTAGAACCCGAGGTGCCCAGATGTCTTCCATGAGCAGGTGACCTGCCTATTTGCAGCGGAACTGCATGACCGAGGGTTCGAACATGCACTTGAGCCCCATGGAGCCGCAGTCTTCGACCAGCAGTTGGCCACCGGCGCAGTACCAGAGCACATTGACAAAACATTCGCCCGCGTCGGTCAGCCATCCACATTCGGAGCCGGGTTGCGGGAAACACTTGCCAGCGCTGCAGGTCCAGCCACTGGGGCACGTGCCGCAAATTCCGTAACAACCATCGTAGCCGCACTCTTTGGCCGAGCCGTCGTCCCACTGGCACTGCGGGACGCAGCCTTGGGAGCAGACGTACTTCTGGGCGATGGGGTCGAACTTGCAGAAGATGTCGGCACCCAGACTGGAGCAGACCGTCTCCATGGGTTGCCCTTCGATGCACTGGAACAGGGTGCCGTCGGTGCATTTGCCGGTATCTTTGGGAATCCCATCACAGGGGTCGGCCTCACACATGCCGATGCCGTTGTTGCACAAGGTGCCCAGGCCGCAGCTTCCGCAACTGCCGCCGCATCCATCGGGGCCACATTGCCGCCCGGCACAAAAGCCGTCGTGGTCACAATTGGGGTAACACTTGAAGTCTTCGCCGCACGCAAATCCGGGGTCGCAACCTGGAGGGCATTCGGCATAGCAGCCGTCAGAACCGCACTCTTTGTCCGCACATTTGGGCACACATACGTCCTTGCACTCATCGACCACACACTGCTCTCCGTAACTGCAATAGCCACAAATGCTGTTGCAACCATCGGGGCCGCACTCTTTCTTGCTGCCATCGCCTTGGAAGCAGTCCGGGATGCAGTTGCCATCGGGCAGCGGTCCGACTTTGTCGTCTTTCTGGTCTCCGGTCACGATCTCGAAGACATACCCGTCGATGTCGGGAAGAATCCAGCCATCGGGCAGGTCGGCCCAAGGGATGTCCGTGCGCAGTTCGAATTCCACGGGGGGCACGTCGGGCAAGGGGCCATAGTCCGGTTCCTGTTTGGAATCGACCGCGGTGTCCTGGGTAACCGTATTTCCAGAGCCCGTCGAGCAGCCGACCGAGGCCCCGGAGAGCAGGAAGAGTGCCGTTGCCGTGCACACAAAAACGCTTCGCAAAAACAACCCACTCATGTTAAACCCCTTGGCTGGTTGATGTAGCCCAGTCGGTTGGTTCAATCTGTGAATCATCACCAGTCCCTCTTGGCATCCTAGAGACAACCGTAGCCGCCGTCGCCGAGATTGGCCGTGGCCTTCCAGCCACAGTAGGTGCCTTCTTTCTGCATACAGTCGTAGCCATACAGAATGCCCGACGAACAGAACCAGCGGATGGTACCGGCACAGGCGCCAACCACATTGTCGATCCAGGCGCAGTCACCCCCTTCCGCGGGCATACAAATCCCGGCAGCGCAGCCCCATCCCTCGGGACAGGTGCCGCAGAATCCCCAGCATCCGTCGTCGCCGCACTCTTTCATCATGCCGTCGTCAAAGAGGCAGTCGGGCTGACAGGAACCCTCGGGGACACACGAGTACTTGCCGACATTGGAGTCCCAGCCGCAGATACGGTCGGGAAGCGTAAGGCAGTTGGTCTCTTTCAAGTTGTAATTGTTGCCGGCAATCAAACACTCAACCAGGCCATATTTTGAGACACACTTGCCTTTGTAGGTGACGTCTCCGCAAGGATTAGGGATACACTTCCCTTCCTGGCTGCAGATGTCCCCCTGTTGACAGTTGCCGCACGAGTGGCCGCAGCCGTCGTCGCCGCAATTGCGCTTTCCGCAGCTTCCATCGCAGCTACCGGGATAACAGAAGCCGTCGATGCCGCAGTAGGTGTCGTCCATACAATAGCCACAATAGCCACCGCAGCCGTTGGCCCCGCACTCTTTGTAGCTCTCCTTGCCATCCAACAGGGTCGTGCACTGGGCGGGACAGAGGCTGGGTTCGCACTTCCCGTCGGCGCAAAGGTAACCGTATTCGCAGAAGCCGCACACCCCGTTGCAGCCGTCAGCCCCGCAGAGTTTTCCGCTGCAGTCTGGCATACACACCACGTCGGGTTTGAAGATGTCGGGGACAACTTCCTCAATAAGGTCTTCTTTTGTCTCCTTGACGTCCTTCACATCGGGCGGCTCGACCAGGTCCGAAAGGTCGTCCTTGTTCAAGTCGGGTTTGGGCTTCATTTCCTTGTGGGTGTCAAACCAGAAAGGCAGGTCTTCCGGTGGCTCTACGTCCTCAAAAAGGATTGGGCCATCGTTGTTCAGGTCCTGGCCGATATCGCTATTTCCGCCGGTCTTGGTTGTGCCCGAGCAATGCGCCAGCATCAGGCCCACAGCCAGCAGAATGGTGGAACGGGCAAGTCGGTTCATGGGTACCTCACATATCGCGCCGGGGCCAGTATACCCACGACCGGTGCAGCGCTCAACATCCATGACAGCTTGATGCGTGATATGGGGCCTGATCAGACTCTTCCCACCAGCAGGGTGTCGGCCAGCATTCGAATATCCGGGACGGTTCCACGGGGCAATCGCCGGAATACCACTTCCATCTTTTTCACGGAAAGGTCCATAAGCGCCCCGGCAAATCGGTTCTTTTCGAGTTGGAAAAAGTTTTCGACGGCCTGCAAAAACTTGGGGTTCAAAACCCGGTCTCCGGAAATCGAGGGCAACAACAACAGGTCGATGACCCTGGGCAATTCCTGGGCCGGAACGGGGCTAAGCCAGGGTTCGATTCCCAGCAGACCGTTGACCAGGGCTGTGGCCATGAGCGTGGTGTGAGTCACCATGGGGCGGAAGTCCTTTTCCACTTGGGCTTCCAGTCGAACCAGATCCAGCTTCAGCGCCCTACGGACAAACTCTTCGACTCCCTCGGCTTGTTTCAGTGCGGCGCGTGTCCGCCTCAGTTCGGCCAGGTTCTCGAAGTCCTTCACCGTGTCGCGGGTGTCATCCACAAGCCCTTCGAAGTACATGGGCAGGAATGCAGCACCTGCCTTGATCGTATCGTCCAGCGGAGGATCAAACAGGAAGAAGCCTTGCTCTTGCCCGGCTCTGGCGGCCAATTCCCGGGCCTTTTCCCGAACCATCATGGTCAGAGAGTAGGCCACTCGAAACAGGGTGGTTGCCTTCACGCGACGAAGCACCTGAACTCCGACGTCGATATTCCCCTCGGCCACGTACTCAAGACCCATGCTCAACAGGCGCAACGCACGCTGCAGGCCACGGGCCGTGGTCTCGGCGTCTGCCAGGTCGTCTTTGGTTTCCCACATAATGATGTGGTTCCCCAGCGAAACCATGCTTCGAGTGACACGATCCGTAGGAAGACCCAACTCCGCCGTGCGCTCCATGACGCTCTTCAGGAAGGCCGGGTTTGGCCGCTCTACGTTCAGCAGGGCAGGCAGCAGGCTGTCGCCAGGGAAAGGGGTCTCGGCCAGTTTGTCCAGCCGGGTACGGATGGCTTCGCGGGTCTTCACGGGGTTGATGTAGTCGAACAGGTGTTCGGCTTCGGGCAGTGAGGGGAATCCCATGGCCGTCAGCCTGGAGTCCCTGTAGCGTTTTTCTTCGGCTTCCAGGGCATCCACGTCTTCGCCCGTGGCCGAAGAAAGGATCTCAACAATTCTTTGCCTGTCGACAAAGTAGAACGCGTCAATAAACGACTTTAATACGCCATACCAGGTATTGCCCTCGGGCAAAATAAGATAAAAAATGTTGTCCGGTGTCATGATGGTCTCGCCCATATCCAGGATTTCGTCTTCCTGATCGGGGTCCATCAGCCGTGCGATTACCCGGCATCGCTTCAAAAGGTACATGCCGATGTGGTGGTCCTCCA
>CAYTWV010000138.1:0-3299 GCA_964442235.1 uncultured Myxococcales bacterium
CCCATGCGGCCCCAGTAAGGGCCGCATGGGCCGCGGTCGCCCTTTGCGGAGCGCGTCGGAGGGAGATTGGCCGCGGTCGCCCTATCCAGAGCCCTGAGTGACACCCACATCGTTGACTCCCCGGCAACGGAACCGCACCCACTGAAGGCCCTCACCCTGGCCCTCACCCTGCCCTCTCCCGGCGGGAGAGGGGATTCATCCATCGTCCATCTCCCTCCCTCCAGTTCTTGACTTTGCCCGGCGCTGCGGGTAGGCATAGCGGCTCCAGGGCGAGGCCCCAAGTTTCTCGTTTCTGGTCAGGAGGCTCTCATGGTTCATTGCGCCACTCTCATGGTCGCCACGCCCAGTCGGACGATGGTGGACATCACGCGCCGAGTGGATGAAATCGTTCGGGCATCGGGTATCGTGGATGGTCTTTGCCACGTATTCGTGCATCACACCAGTGCGTCGTTGACCATTAACGAGAACGCCGATCCCGATGTTTTGCGCGATTTGGAAGCCTTTTTCCGGCGCACCGTTCCCGACGGCGACCCCCGCTACACACACACCACCGAGGGCCCCGACGACATGTCCTCGCATATCCGAAGTTCTCTGACTCAGACCGACTTGATGGTTCCGGTCCGAGGCGGCGCTCTCTCGCTCGGGACATGGCAGGGCCTTCTGCTTTGGGAGCACAGAGACACTCCCCACCAAAGAAGAATCTCCGTAACCGTCCTGGGGTAGTAGACTCTGCGCTGCGTTGACAGTCAGCCGCCGGGCCGTTACCATCGGCCCAGGACGGAGGTCCCATGTCTATTACCTTCCGACTTGAGTCTGTTTTAAAGTTTTCCTCAGCAAAATATTGCTGTTCGATACCATGCACACTTGCGGCCCTGGCCATCATGGCGTCGGGATGCAGCTTTGGCGTCACCGAGGCCGACGCTCCAAAGAAGGCATCCAAAGAGGTGGATGCAGGAGATGGGCTGATCGTTCCAGGCAAGGTACCGGCCCCTCCGGCGCCCGCGCCGGTGCCGATGCCGGGGAACTTGACGCCGCCGTTGGGTTCCTGGGATGACCCTACCGCGGCAACAGAGCCGGCGATTGAAGCGCCGGCCGCATCACAGGAAACTGCGCCAGCGCCGGAGCTTCAAGCGAGCCTGTACGAGTATTTGACGTCGGTCTGTGGAGTACGGCTGCCACTTAGCAACAGCAACCTGACCCTGGATTCTGCCATCGGGCGGTCCGAACTGACCCAGCCCCTTCCGGTGCCGGTGGCGCCAGGCATCAGTGAGTTTGCCCGCGAGATTCTAATCAGCGTCTCCAGGCGGGAGATCTTTGTGAACGGTTACAAGGTAGCGGATGTGGTATGCACCGATGCCAAGGGGCTGGCCTGCACGGCTGACACACCATTGGAATCGGGGGTCTTGAGCGTCAAGAGTGAAACCGGAGCCGGTCGCCGGCATCCCTATCTGATTTTGCCTCTTTTGAAACAACTGGAGTACTTCCAGAAGGCCAGATTGGCGCTGTTGAGGCACCTGGATGACAAGGCCTATTCCTGGCTTCTGACATGCGATGTGGTCTCCATCGCTGCGGATCGCGACGTGACCTATGGCCTGTTGGCTCAGGTCATTCACACGGCGGCCATGGCCGATCTGTCACGGGTTCGGCTGGTGGTGACCGATGAAAGTGAGACTCTTGCGTACATTCCCCTGTTAAGCCCTCGGTCATCGCGAGAGGTTGCCCAGCGGATGGCGTTGGTGGGCGAGTCCCAGGGACCGGAGAGTGCTCTGTGGCCGGTGGATTGGCTTGCGGTATCTCCCTCGGAGGTGGCCGAAAGTTTTGTTGCAGGTCCCGACCCTACCCTGCCGGGCTGCTTGCCGGAAGTGGATTGGACGACTCTGCTGGCGGACCGTGTTGCGCGGGCCGAGCTATATCGTGAGTGGACAAGCCATGTGGCGCTGGTTGCGGCCAGTCACGCTGCCATTCTGGGGTTGGCCAGCCCCGAGGGGCCCATCGGGCTTCCCGTACCTCCGGCGACGGTCCCCGGTTCGGAGGTTCCGTCTGGGGCCCCGGGTTCACCGGTGCCTGCGGCCGTGAACGAGGGTGCCAACGTGGACGTTGCGGCGGCGGGCAACCCCGAAGTGCCAGGGCCTGCCAAGCCTTTGGTGCCGTATCTTTTCATGCGACAGAAGGAGTATGCGCTGGTCTTGCGCACACCCGAGGGCGAGAACATGCAACACGTAACGATTCCCAGGTCACAACCCGGCGAATTGTACGGGCATCTGGAGCGAAGCAATGGAATGGTGCTGAACCTGGGGCCGCACCCGCAGGTATCGGTGAAGGACCTGGTTGCGGCGCTGGATGCCATTCGATACCGCTGCCCGCTCTACACGATGTCGGGCAAGTGCCGTCGCTGGGAGCCCTTCTTCCCGTGGGTTTATCTGTTTGTGGTACCCAACGTCGATTTTGAGGCTGCAGTTCAGAAGTTGCTGATTGCTCCTGTGCCAGAAGTGCCCGCCGGTGCGGTGGATGGCACTGAAGGACGTGCACTGGAGGGGCGCAGAGTGCCCAACAGCCCTTCGAACACGTCGGCCCGAGGGGACGGTGGCACCGGGAAAGGCACACGCCCTGTGACGCCGGCAAAGCCGACGCCATGAGTGGGTTTCACCTGCCCCAGGAGACATGGCTCTTCCTGGCGGCACTTGCGTCCAAAGACCCCACGCCGTCGTTCCTGGCCAGCAGGCTTCCGGATCCCATGCCCGCAGCCCATACATTGTTTCAATGGGCTCAGTCGCAGGGGGTTCAAGCGGTGGTTCAGTCTGCGGCCCTGCCCATGGCCGATGAGTTCTGGCCCAATCGTCCCATCCTTGACCTGATGCAGCAAACCCGAAAGCAAGAAACGGTGGATTGGATTCGGTTTGAGGAGGGGGCCAATCGAGCCCTTGGGGCGCTGCGAAACGCCCTTCCCACGCCTCCAATTGTCATAAAAGGGGGAGCACTCAGATACCTGCTGTACGGGGCACCGTGGCAACGTCCGTGCAGGGATTTGGACCTGATGGTGCCCCCCGAGGGGCTGGTCCCGGCCCTGGCAGCGCTGCGGGGTATGGGGTTCAAAATGGAGCAACCCGCTTGGGGGCCGCTTGCCTTGGCCACAGCCGTCAATCTGGATCACCGTGGGTTCCGGGTTGAGGTCCACACGTCGCTATTCAGCAGGGTTCGCCCGGAAGCGGGCTATTTCCGCCTGGCGGCTGGGGCCCAGCCTGTACCGGGCCTGGCTGACTGCCTGGCACCCGACGCCACGGGTCACTTTCTGATCGGCG
>CAYTWV010000138.1:3309-5657 GCA_964442235.1 uncultured Myxococcales bacterium
ACTAAATACATCACCAGGAGCACCAGCTGCCCCATCTGCACCCGCAGGACCTTGCGGACCTGGATCGGCTGGTGCGCCTTGGCCAGGTCGACTGGCCCGCACTTCACGAGAGCCTGGATCGCCTGCATCTGCCTGGTGCGCTGGAATGGACCCTTGGCCTGCTGGAACATACCATGGCCACGCCCGTTGTACCTGCGGCATGGCCACAGCGCCGGATGCCGCTGGGACCGCGCCGGTTGGGCCCAATGTTGGCCCGACTGGACCGCCCGGAGTTCTGGAGATGCGGCCGGTTTTGGCCCTTACATGTGGGCGGCGTCTTGACCCTGGCAAGTTGTGCGGACTCTGCGGCACCGCTGGCCGAGGCCGCATTCGACTGGACCAGACGTCGACTGGTTTGGCTTCGACGCGGAGCGTGACTACAACACGTGCTTTTTGGCTCGAGACCAGGCAAACAGCAGGAGGGTCTGCACCACGGACGTGACGGGAACCGCCAGCAAGATGCCCTTCAGGCCAAAGAACGACTCACCAAGAATCAGCACAAAGACAACTACGATAGGATGAATACGGGCATGGTGTCCGATGATATTGGGATTCAGAACATACGATTCCACCGCATGGATGCCCAGAATCCAGGCCAGCACACCCACGGCGTGCCCGAACCCCACAGACATGGCAATAAGCACGGCGGGGGCAGCGGAAATGATGGTCCCGAAGATCGGCACCAGAGAGAGCACGCCCGACAGGACGCCCAGAACCACTGCATACTCCGGGATGAAGATCAGGAAGCCGATGGTCGACAATACTCCGTTGACCACACAAATCAGTAGCTGGCCTCGAACGACACCCGACAACCCCTTGTCCAGATTGTCCAGCAACTCGGAGAAATCATCGCGCCATTGCCGGGGCACATTCTGTTTGACCAAACGCAAAATGGCAGGCCCATCCGTCATGGCAAAAGCACCCACCAAGAAGACGATGACCAACCCGATAATCAGTTGCAGCAGGCCGGTAACCAGCCCCTGGAAGAATCCAAGCAGGCCATTAAGCAAGGTAGACGAGATGTGCTGCAGGCCCGACCGCATGGCCGAGATGACCTGATTCTTCAAGTCCCCTGTTCGACTTTCCTGGAAGCCCGCCTCGCCGGAAGAGAGCACCCACACGCCATCGCCGCTGTTGCGAACCTCAATGGGTGAAGCACCCAGACGCACACCGAACACCCCGGGTTTCACCTGCTCGATGGTCAGCGCAGCGTCGGGCCGGGAGACCTGTTTGAACCGGTTCGTGACAACGTCTCGTCGTGCCCCGGCCGCCGTGGGAACATCCTGCAGACCGGCATCCGAGAACTCTTGCGGCGAGGAATCAAATTGCAGCTCGGATATGCTGGAAATGGCCGGAGGCGACAGGGTGGGTACGCGGTGCATAGGAGGACCAAATCCCCACTGGTCTTCCCTGACGGCCCCAGCGCTTCCCGGGACCAGCGAACTCTCCTTCTGAGTCAGCGAGTCCAGCAGGCTGCCCACTTCCGATTCCAGGCCCTCGTACATCTTTGGAGCCTTCTTGACTGCGGCACTAAACGTCTGCGCAAATTTCTTCGATTCGACATCAATCACAGGAACCAGAAAGTAAATAAACACCACAATGCTGCCAATAACCGCAAGATACACGCCGATAACGCCCACAAAGCGCGGAACGCCTCGTTTGTGAAGCTTGGTAACGGCCGGTTCCAGAATATATGCGATTGCCAGGGCCAATACGAAAGGAAGCAGCATGGTCCGAGTAAAGAACAGCAGCGCCCCGATGAACGCTGCAATTCCAAGGTAGACAGCCCACGAGGCAATCTTTCGGTAGTTCGGCCCCCGCTTGGAGGGGGGTGTCATGGGATAAACACTTCGTGGCACGTTAGCCCTCCTCTTTTGCTTACAGGGTGTCGACCGAGTCGTCGGCCCCGGCGGCTGCCCCGGTTGCATCCTCATCGGTGGGAAGCATGCCGGGACCCACACCAGAACCGGCGCGGAACAACTCGTCCAACGACTTCAGACTCTTCACCATTTCCAATTCGCCCCCCGGGTCGATGCAGACCCGATGAAGAGCGGAACAATAGTCGATGGAGGAAGGGCACCGTGATTCGATAGTGCCGCAGTTCAGCTCCATGGCCCGTACGATCTGTTTCACGGTCTTGAGCCGGCGTGCCCACCATTTTTCCCAGGTCTTGGTGCGATCCCCCTTGAACCCCGACGACCAACGCCCATCAAAGGGTCTTGGGTAGGGAATAAAACTGGCCAAGAACGCTGCCTGTGCGGCGGAGAGATTTTCTGGCGGAAGCCCATTAAAGTAGTGGTCGCAGGCCT
>CAYTWV010000138.1:5667-8424 GCA_964442235.1 uncultured Myxococcales bacterium
TTTACGCCATATACACCATTGCCCCACTCAATAATATTTAGATAAACTTCAATAATTTTCTCTTTGCCCAACTCTCGTTCCACCAACCAAGTCAGAATAATCTCCTGGAACTTACGCGCCAGGGTCTTTTCATGGCTGAGGAACAGGTTTTTCATCAACTGCATGGTGATGGTGGAGGCCCCTCGGACAAAACGTCCGACTTCCAGGTTGGCCCCGATGCTGTTTTTGATTTGCAGAGTGTTGAACCCGCCGTGGCGGAAGAATCCACCGTCTTCGGTAGTGGTAACCGCCAGAACCAGCCAGGGGGAGATGCGCTCAAGCGGCCAATACTTGGGGCCACTGCCCACGGGAATTCGGCGTCCCGGAGAGGTGAACGGTTTGTGCACGAAAGAGCCGCTGAGCCGGTGGAAATCGGCATTCGGGGCCGGCGTAGAGATTTGTACGGGCGAATCGCCGCCATTAAAGCTGAATACCAATTCGTTAAGATTTGCGCTGTCGGCAGCAATTCCCAGGGTGAAGCCCAGGGTACCGTCGACTTGCAGGCCTTCCAGGCTGGCTCGAAGGGGTTTTGGGATCGACTCAAGCAGGTCGTTGACGGGCAGGTCCGGGATTCGGATGCGCCACTCGAACTTCGGGTAGTCCTGCACCGAGGCGTCCACCGAGAACTCCATGTTCATGGCAGGGATCTTGCCGAAGCGGATCGCCACGGGGGCAGCGGTAAAGAGTTTCTTCTGCCCCAGGTCGAAAACCAGGCCTGTATCGGCAGAATCCCCGGCGGTCACGGAGAAAGAGAGGTGGTCGATGGGTTGGTCTGAGATGCGGCTGGAGACCAGACTCATCTCGGTAATCTGGCCGTTACCCCAGAGTACAAAGCGGCCCGTTTCGGTTCGGTATTGGAAGCCCAGCTTGGCGTCTTTGAGCAGGGCCAGGCGATCCGGGACCAGGGCGCTGGGCAGGAAAAAACGATAGGGGTAAAGGGCGAGCTTCTCGACGGTAAATTCGCCCTCCAAGTCGCCCGTGCCCAGGTCTACGCTTGCCTTCAGGCTGCTTCCCGTGCCCATCTCGGCGCTGGGCATCATAAAGCTGGCATCGATAGTGAACTGGCCACCGGCCAAACCGGGGCGGGTGACTTTGGTCACCGTAGCGTTGAAATGTGAGAGTTCATTCAGCAAGCGATCTTGGGGCGAAACGGCATCGGTATATTCGAAGCGCCCCTCTTTGATGAGGACTTGCTCGATGGGAAACATATCGCCCATCTTCAGGAACAGTTCCACCATGGACCGGACCCCGCCGCCGGTTTGCAGTACCAGCGAGGACATGGCCTTTCGGATGGGCTCATGCATGACCACTTTGCTTTCCTTACGCTCCTCTTCCAGAGCGTCCAGGATCTTATCTTGGGCCACGTTCTCATCTACGGCGGCCTTCTTGCCGGAGCCAGGAAGTTTTGGCGGCTGAGTCAGGATCAGGACCGGCTCGACAATCTCGACTTTTCGAAGCACCCGGCCCAGAAGCGCCTTCATGTCACCGCCGGCCTTGGCCTCGTTCAGTTGGCCGGGCAACGTGCCCAGTGTGCCCTCGGTAAGAGTCAGGGCCACGTCGGCTACCCTCAGGGTCGCACGGTCTGCGTCGGCTCCGCGGGGCACCAGCGCCACGTTTTCCACGTGAAGCACCGAATCACGCCCCAACCGGGCCTTCTTGAAGCGCAGGTCCTGATCGGCTACGGGCAAAACCACGTCTTCGTCGGCTTCCAAGGTCAATCGGCGCAACAAACTCACGGAATCCAACGCCGCATCAACCTTCCAAAGTCCCTTCTGGGCTGGGGGGATGACGTTGCCCTTGAAGTCGACGTTCCAACCGGTCTTGGCCAGCGAACCGGCCATCTTTCCGGTCACCAGACCGGGAATATCGACACTGCCTTCCACCTGGCCGGCCAACTTCCCTTCACGGTAACTGGCTTCGGCAGAGAGGGCCACGGCGGGAGCAGCCGCCTTGATCTGGCCCTTCAAATCAAAGGACCAGCGGCCATTGTATCCCACTGTACCTGCCAATTGAACGTGTGGGTCTTCCATATTCCACTGGATGTTGGCTTCCATCTCCTTTTTGTCGCCTTCACGAAGGGCGTAACCGCGCACTTGCACCAAACGCCCGGGAGAGGTCACGTCAAAATCCACTCGTCCGCTTTCGGCCTCTTCCACCCACTCTCCGGTCGCCTCGATCATGGGCCCCCCACGTTCCACGGAGAGCCGGACCTTTCGACCGGTGTAACCTGAGGGAGTGGTGGTTTGTGTCAGCAAAAGACGAACGGAATCCAACTCGATGGTCTCAAAGTTGGCTTCCTGCGGAATGCGGGCCGCCACGGCAGCGACCAGTTTTTTTACGTCGCGAGCTAATCCGTCGTAAACGGCGTCAGGATAGTGCATCGACTTAAGCCGATTGCGAAGCGGAGCCAAACGCAAATCCACCTGCTCCTCGGGGTGCAGCAACTGGCGCACAAGGCCTTCGGTCCCTTGAACCCCGGCCAACTCACCGATCTTCAGCAACATCTTCTCGAAATCTGCCGGCTGCGACACAGGATTGGCCAGCACCACTTTTTTCAGAATGACTTCGGCAAACTCATCACTCTTTAGCTGGATGCGAGCGACTTCCACCTTCTGGCCCATGGCCTTAAGTGGCAGTGGCGGATCGAACTGGGCCAAGGCTTGAACCACCTTCGTGGCCATGTCCAGGTCTGCAGCCAACGTAGCCACGGACTCTGTC
>CAYTWV010000138.1:8434-9637 GCA_964442235.1 uncultured Myxococcales bacterium
TCTCGGAGTTCACAAAACGCGCATCCACCTGAAGTTTGCGTTCCGACTTGCTGACACCCGGGCGGTAGGCTTCCAGGTGGCCCTGGCCAAGGGTCAAGAGGGGTACAATTTCTCCACCCTGGGCAACCTGATCCACGATAAACGTGGCATCCTCCACCACCACCTTGGGTGCTTGCCGCAGCAGCCGGCCCAGAACACCAGCCCCCTTCTCCCCACCCTCTTTGCGGTTTCGAAGATACTCTTGCACGCTCTCCACGACGGGGGTCAAGTTGTCCGTACCGTCCTCGAACCGCCGCACATGAATGGTTGCTCCGGTGACCCGTATGGCCAGCACAAGAGGCAGGCCCTCTTCAAAGGCCCAGGGGTCCACGTCCACTTCGACCTTCGCCGCTTCCATCAAGACTTGGGGCTCCTGGCCGAAAGTCACCCCTTGCAGAGTCAGTTTCTCGATTCCATGGAGGGCCAGGCTTTTGTGCGCCATCTTCGTGCCAGACAGCTTGCCGACGCCCTCTTCCAAACGCCCCACCAGCGATTCCAGTCTGCCGGGAAGCCACACCCACCACAAGATGGCCCCAAGAGTGACCACCAAAGCCACGCTCCCAAAGGTCCAAATCGGCCAGTTTCGCTTCATGAAGCCCACGAATTTCTGCCCGTTCGATTCCGTGTTGATTCCAGGCTCGCGCATACGTCCCCCGCTCACGATGCGGGCGATACTACATTAGATGCGTCGGTTGGGGAAGGGGTTGCGGCAGACTAACGACTCAGCCTCAGCGCTGCTCGGCACGGCGAGCCATCCATTCCCACCAGGGGTAACGGCATACAATACAATTCATGGATCCCTGCTGGAACCCTGCGTAAGTCCAGCCCCTCAAGGATGATTACTGGGGACGTGGCCCCCAACAACAGGTGATGAACCGGAAAGCTCCCGTCGCTGGAGCACTCTATGGACGTATAGTCAATCCCCACCAGCCGAACCTGCGTCCGCTCAATCAGAAAGCGGGCCCCAGCTTCCGTCAGGGCTGCAAACGTCGACTGGCCGGGCTTCTCCAGCAGGGACTCGTTGGACGTGCGAAACAAGACCCTCTGCACGCCGGCCCACTGGACCTTTTGCAGGTGCTCGGGCTCAATTCGCAATCCCACCTCTCGAACATCCATTACCAGAACAGGCCCACACAGCACGTCCAGCGGAATCTGGTCAATGGT
>CAYTWV010000139.1:0-5922 GCA_964442235.1 uncultured Myxococcales bacterium
GGCCCATCATGCCCCAACAGCGCCGAGACGGGATCAAGGAAGCCGGACGAGCCCAGCGCCAGGTAAACCCAGCTTGCTACCAGGAGCAATGCCATCAGCACCACTCCCGTCGCCCACGCTCTATGTCTCTCCCTCAACACAAACTCCTTTCCCCCCCAGCTCGTCTGGGGGGGTTGGCACAAGCCGCAGGCTTGGGCCGGGGGGGCGCTCCGTGAGAGAGCGTCAGCGACTCGAACGGGCCGCGTTCGCCCCTACCGCAGACTGCCCTCCACGCGCTCCCTCAACATCTTCACGGCTTTCCCCACCCTTGGCCCCGGCCTTAACGCTTCCTCTTCTCCCCAATACACCATTTGGGGGGCGTTTTCTCCCTGCCTGGTCAAAAAGGCCCAAAACTCGTCGGGGTCTCCCTCTTCGTAGGCAAACGAGGTGTCCACCACCACGTCGGGCCGCAACTGCACCACCCACTCGGCATCCAACGTCGCATAGGGCTGGATTCCCTCACCCAACACATTCTGGTAGCCGGCCAGATGGATCAGTTCGTTTCCCCAACTGCCGGGGCCTGCCCCGATCAACGGTCGGTGACCATGGATCATCAGTACCCGTTTGGTCCGGTCGGCCGCCCCAGCGGGTCGAATTTCACTCAGTTCCTGTTGAATTTCAGACGCCCGCGTCCTGGCCTCTTCGGCCCTGCCCAGCAGAATCCCCAACTCTTGAATCGTCCGAATCACGTCCTCGGCCGTTTCTACCTTGGTGACATAGACCTGGATGCCCGCACGCCGGAAGTCCTCCAGCGGCAACCGCCCCTCAATCCCTTTTTGGGAAACGATCAGTTTCGGGGCCAGTTGCAGCAACGCTTCTACGTCGGGCTCCACCCCTTCGGATACCACAGGAACCGTAAGAATTTCAGGTGGATAGGTGCAAAACGCAGTCCGGCCCACCAGCGTGGCCTGGGCCCCCACACTCGCCACCATTTCGGTCATGTTTGGGGTCAACGAAACCACTCGGTCATAGGGCCCCGCCGGCAATTCAGCGAAGTTCGAACGCCTCTCCGCTTGCTGGGCCACCCCCTCCTCGCCAGACTGCTGCTTCGTACAAGCAGATAATAATATGGCTAAAAGTACTGTGGCCCATTTTTGTACCGACACTGCTTTCCTCTCCAAAAACGTGCTGCAATCGCCCCCCTAGCTTGCCTGGGGGGGAGCTCCCCACTGGCCCTAGTTGCCAGCCGTCTCCACGACATTCCCGCTGGTCAAATCTACCTTCACGACCGTGTTCGACATATACCCGGTCACAAAACCGAACTGCCCATCGGTGGCCATTTCCCAGGGATTCATCCCCGTCTCCATGGCCCCAAAGGGTGTGATCACATCGCCGGACACCGTATCATAACGAGTCAGGTTGTTGTCCGTGGAATTCACCACAAAGATCACCTGGTCCATCGCTGCCAGCCGGTTGGGAGTGGCCCCCGTCACCGCCGGGAAGTCCACCGAGTCGTCTGCCAGATCTACCACGGCAATCTTCGAAGAAATGGTGTTCAGCACAAACAGTTTCTGGCCCAGAAGCAGCAGGTCCGTGGGGCCCTCCAGTTGGTCGGTCTCGGTCACCTTCACGGCGCCCTCTACGTTCAGCGATTCAGCAGAGATCGTGTAAAGATCGCCCGTATTGAACGAGACGGCCCACACCTTGCCCTGGCCACACTCCACGGTAATAGAGTCGTTTCCGGCTCCCATGGCATACAATTCCACCACCTGGGGCGCCTGCGTCATCTCCTCTTCCACCACATACACAAAGGGCCCCGTGGCACTGCCCACAAAAATCCGGCCGCTCTCCTGGTCCAAACACAACGACCCGGGGAATCCCACCATGGCCGAGGGATTTCCCATGGGAAGTTCCAAGGTCTTCTGAACCTTCAACGACGCCACATCGATCTGCACCAGCTTTCCGGCTTCGGTGGGCGTCATCACCCAATTTTCGTCCATGGCGACTTTGCCCGAGCAGACGGCCAGCACACTCTCGGTTCCTTTGGCGACGACATACTGAGGATTGGTGCAGCCCAGCTCCACGTGCCCAACTCGCTCCATCGTCTGCGGGTCCAGTACCGTCACATAGCCGGCACCGTACACCATAGACCCCAGTTCGTCGTTCCAAGCCCCGTTCACGTTGGTCACAAACACCTTGCCACCCGCCACGACAACCCCCTCGGGAGCGGCCAAGACCGACTCCACGGGCCCCACCACTTCTTGGTCATCAAGGTCGGTCGGAAGCAAGTCGTTCTGCTCCGTCAAGTCTTCGGGATTTATCTGCGCGTCGTCTGTCTGGTCCGGATCACCCTGCAGGATGTCTGCGGTCAGATCGGCTTCGCTGGTGGATTCGTCGCAGCCAAACCAGGTCATTCCACACAAGGCCGACGTTAAGATTCCGATCATCAGTGTCTTACTCATTTTCGCTCCCAAACTCTTTGCTAACATTTACAAAAAAAGAAATACCCGGTAGCGGATATTGAAACGCATCCAGTGAGTCTTGCTTGTTCGTCAGGTTTCTTCCCTGAATCGCAAGCATGTAGCCCCATCCCAACGAACAGCCAACCTGGGCATCCAGTAGCCATCGGCCCTCCTCTTTCCGGCCCTCGAAGCGGTCCAGATAGAAGAATCCCTGTCCCCGAACAGTCGCCGAAGCGGACACCGGGCCCCACGTCACCCGTGGTGAAACAAAACCCTGCCACGAGGGCTTCAGCGGCAATACGGCCTCATCCTTCCCCAATCTGGCGTGTAACCAGGTCAACCCCGTCCCCAGACTGAACCAGGACCACTCCAGGTGTCCTTGTACTTCGGCTCCGTAGCTGGTCACCTCGTCGGCATTTTGCGCTTGAATCACATAGGGCGTTTTAGGCAGGAACAGGATGCTGTCTTGAATCTTCTGCCAGAACAGCGAGGTTTCCAGACGCAGCCACGGAAGTTCAAACCAGGCGCTGACGTCCACTCCCCAGGCATCTTCCGGGGACAAGTCGGGATTGCCCCGAATTCCGGACCCCTCGAAGTACAGTTCGTCGAACTGGGGTTGACGCCAGGCCCGGGAACCCGATACAGCCAGTCCGAGGTTCTCTGTCAAACTCCAGGAACTCTCCAGCGAGGGCATCCAGATCCAATCGGAATTTGTGGTATAAGCCGATCGCAAAACCAGCGTATTTGTCCAGGACTGGAACGGGGTCCATGCGCTACCAAACGTACCGTGCACCGTGCTGCGCTGCCACGAATCCTCGCCAAACAGAGTTGCCCGCTTTAGTCGCTCTACGTCAGACCACTCGTGCCGAAGACCCAGACCCAGTTTGAGTTCCACGTTGGGCAGCGGGATGTAACGTACCGTGCTTTCGGCTTCCGCTCGTTGAGAGAGGCTGTCGGTGTCCGAGGGCGGTGGGAAATAGGGTTTCGGGTCTTGAAACTGCCACCGAAATGCTGCCCAGGACGCCGATCCAGTCAGGTTCAGCTCAGGGATTCCCCCCAAGCCACTCTGCTCCAGGCGGGTCGAAACCACATAGGTATGCTGGGCTTCTTTGCCTGCTTCCGAAGGGAATTGTTCCAGACCCGGCGAGCCCCGATGATTCCATCCTCCCCAGGCCAGCACATTCAGTTGGCCACCGGTCCAGACCTGCTGCTCCCAGGCCAGCACCAGCCGATTCTGTAACGAGGCGTTGTTTTGGCGGGTGCGTTCCTGCCGATTGGTATCCACATAGTTGAATTGCCCATTGCTGCGCAGCATCGAGTAACTGGCGCTGAGCCCGTTGCTGCTGGCCAGCGCTTCCAATTGCGCCGTACCCAACGAGCCGCCGCCTACAAGCACTCGGCCTCTGGGGGTGGTGCTGCGCTTAAGCCGAATGACCACGGCCCCACCCAAAGAACCTTCGCCCGCCAGCGCCCCACGTCCCCCTCGATACACCTCGATTCGCTCCACCATCTCTATAGGAATCTGGCTCAAATCCACACTGCCGCCCCTAGGATCCCCCAGGGGGACTCCGTCGACGATTACGGCGATTTGTTTGCCGTTGGCAGCACGAATCGAGAGAGTCTGTTTTTGACCAGGACCTTCGCTTCGAACCTGCAGACCCGGTACCTGCTGCAGCAATTCGGGCAGGCTTTTGCCGCTCTCTTTGGAGGTGATTCGGATGACGGTGGTGCCTGTTTTGGTCTCCAGGAACTGCGGAAGCTGGCTCTCCAGCACAAACTCCGGAAGCTCCATTTCCTGGCCCAGGGCCAGCCGTGTAAACCCGCCTCCGGCCAAGCAGAATCCCAAGACAAACCACGCCCGCACAAACCACGAAGGTCCGTTTCGGGCCTGGCGTCCCGAAGTACAACATAGGTCGGGAAAACGATATGGATGCACGGAACCACCCTCCTCGGGGGGTATCGTGTAACGTCCGGGCAGGTTTCCTGACTTGTCCTTGTCGGCAAAAAACACCGAATTTCCGGCCCGGCCTTCCCAGAAGCAGCAACGCCTCCAGTGGCGAAATGGACCAGAAAATTCAAGGACCTACAGTGGCGGGACCGCACAGGAGTTGGACCTGTTTCCCTCTTAGCCTCACCGAGGCACCCGAACAACGCCCTCCACATACCCGCGATTTCTGCAGGATGGCAAGCACTTTTATTCTCCGTTTTGGCTGCTACCCCCGATACAGAAGCCGCCCGGACCCAAAACAGCGGGCCCACAGGAAGCCTTGAGCTTCCCAATTCAAGGAGGTGCAGCATGAATTCGATGGTCGCCGACAACTCTCCGCTCGTGGTTACTCTGGCTTCCAGAGTCGCCGAAGTTTTCGGAAAGAATGTGCCCTACGACGAGGTCGGTGTGCACTGCCTGGTGCATCTGGACCGCCCCTCGGCCCAAGTCCGCCAGACTAGGGTCAACGAGTTCACGCCCACCATCATCTTCGACCCCGACTGCCCCCACTGCCAGCCCTTCCTGAAGCAGGGCGCCTATATTATGTACACCAAAGATGGCCCCTACGGCCTTCGACTGCTTCCCAACAATACCTACGAGATGGTTGGCCTGACCCCGGATTTGCCTCCCAAACCCGGCCCCGCACGTTAAGGAAGCCTGGGTGGTCGGTGCTGGGTGGTCGGTGCATGGGTGTCGGTGCATGGGTGTCGGTGCATGGGTGTCGGTGCCACGACCGTCAGGGAGTGGGCGCGCCCCTGTGCCACGGCGCGTCGGTGCCTGGGGGTGGTCGGTGCTGGGGGTGTCGGTGCCACGACCGTCAGGGAGTGGGCGCGCCCCCCTAACCATATCGTGGGTGTTGAGATGGACAAGCCTCTGGCCTACTTCCTTACATTTTCGGCTTACGGTTCGGTGCTTCCTGGTGATGAATCCGGTTATATCGATCGAAAACACAATGGGTTTCGGGGTGGTTTGGCCCCAAGAAGCGATGCTCTGCTGGCCCACTGTCAAGCATGCATGAAGCAATCACCTTACCTCCTCGACGCCCCCAGACGAGACCTTGTCCTTTCGGCGCTTCTCGAAGTTTGCCGTTACCGGGGCTGGCAGCCCTTGGTCATACATGTCCGCTCCAACCATGTGCACATAGTGGTTCAGGCCACGGACACCTCGGCCGAGAGAGTTATCATCCAATTCAAGGCCTACGCAAGCAGGGCCTTGGACCGGGCCCATCTGGATGCCCCGGGACGGTTACGCTGGGCCAGGCATGGCAGTACTTGCTATTTGTGGACCCAAGAAGATGTCATTGGTGCGATCGGATACGTCGCGTTTGAGCAAGGTGAGCCAATGGCGCTGTACGCAGAGGAACGTCTTGGGCTCATTCCATAGCCCACTCCCTCACGGTCGTGGCACTGACACCCACAACGCACCCACTTCCTCACGGTCGTGGCACTGACACACCGTGGCACTGACACCCACAACGCGCCCACTCCCTCACGG
>CAYTWV010000139.1:6022-7678 GCA_964442235.1 uncultured Myxococcales bacterium
CGTGGCACTGACACACCGTGGCACTGACACCCACAACGCGCCCACTCCCTCACGGTCGTGGCACTGACACACCGTGGCACTGACACGCCAGCGCTGCTATTGACTATGATTTACGGCAGGACTTCGATCTGCTGAGAGGCGTCTTTGTCTTTGTCCTCGGCGTTGTAGTAGAAGCTGACTTCGCTTCCGCCGGTCTCGGCCTTCACCGGGTATTCCGCCACCAGCCCGTACTGGAACACCGTGGGCTCACCGGCGGGAATTTCGTTGAAGTACAAGATCAACTGTTTTCCGGTCACTTCGTACTCCGAAATAGTCCCGGCCGCCCTCAAATCGGCCAGATCCTGCATGATCAGAGCAAATCCGGGGGGGATACCCAGGGTGACCAGAACCATGCCTTTGCTTTCGGGATCGTTGTTCTGAATGGTCACCGTGGCAGTAACCGTGTCGTCCACGTGCAGTTGCTCGGAACTGTAGGCCACGTCGATGCTCAATGCGCCAGCGGGTTCCTCGGTACCGGTCCAGGGGATGTAGTGCGAAGAGACGATCTGGTACGACAGCGCCCCAAGGCCTGTGTAATTGATCTCTACCAGATTGGCGTCGTCAGCCAGCCCTTGCGTCAACTCCACCTGCCACAACACATCCTTGTTGAAATCGTTGAACTGCTTGGCAGCGACGCTGGTCCCGTTAAGCAGGACCTCGACGGTAGCCGTGACATCGGCCGGAGACATGGTCAAAGCCTTCAAGAAGGTCTTTAGCGCCAGAACCGTGGCCTGAGTGTTGTAACCCCAGTTGCCCTGCGGGTCTTTGGACCGGATCAACCACTCTACGGCACCATTCACGTCCTGGGGATACGAACCCTTGTTCGCCATGGCCAAGGCCACCAAACTGGTCACTTCGACGTCGGCAGCATTGCCATACGAGTTGACCAGGGTGTCGCCTTGGGCGGCCCAATGAACCACGCCTTCTTCCACGATGGCACTCTCATGGAACTCTTGCAGCATCGCCCCAATCTGGGTTGCCGAGGGCTGCCCGGCGATCAAAGCATTCAGGCACATGGCCCGAGTATACGCTCCCTGTTCTGCGGGCAGTTTGGTCTGGATAAAGCTGAATGCACTGCTCATGCCCGACTCACTACCGTAACCACCTGCGGCCAGCGACCAGGCGATGTAGCAGGTTGAGCGCAGGCTGCCGGCGCCCAGATTCTCGTTGCCGGCATGCAGGTGCTGCTCTTCGCCCCAGCTTCCGTCACTTTTCTGCGTGCTGAACAGATACGCTGCGGCCCGATCACGAACGGCCAGATCCACGGTCGGATACACTTCGGCCGTATCCGTCAACATCTGGATCGCCACGGCCGACAGAATCGGGTTACCGGGATTGTCGCCTTCCCACCAGTTGAAACCACCGGAGGCGCACTCAAAGGTCAAAATGCGCTGGTAACCCACGTTGATGTACTCCATGGCCTTCATCTCGATTTCGGGGGTCACCTGGCCCGTCATCGAGAGATACCGCATGGCCAGCACGTTGGGCCAGGCCGACGAGGTCGTCTGTTCAAAACAGCCGCCGGGCAACTGCAGCATGCTGTCCATGCCGCCCACGATGTGGCTGGAGAGCCCAGGCAGAATCTGCACAACGATGGTATGCGACCCCGGAATGGTT
>CAYTWV010000139.1:7688-9602 GCA_964442235.1 uncultured Myxococcales bacterium
GGTCGGCGCTCTGGTTCTAGCCGTCGTTGGCAAAACGGGCCGACCAGGCCGTGATGATCTCTTTGCCGTCGGGCTTCACTTCCACCGTGCGTTGAACCGCATCGGACATGCCGGAACCCAGGCCGTAAACGGTCAGGGCATGCAGACCCACCTGGGTGACTTTGACGGGGAAGTAGAAGGCCTTCACGTCGCCAGGCTGCAGCGAGACTTGTTTCGAGTCGTCGCCCATCATCTCAAACCATTCGGCGGGCTCAAGCTGGATATCCACATCCTGCGCAGTAGTCAGATAGTTGTAGACCACCACGGGGAACTGAACTTCATCGCCTCGAGTCAGGAAGCGGGGGAAGTCCACGTCCACAAAGAAGTCCTGGAACACGACGATTCCGTCGGTGCGGCTTCCCAACTGCCCCGCTGCCGAAGAGGCCAGCGTGCTCATCCGCCACTCGGTAATCGAGTCGGCCAGAGGAATCTCGACCTGCACTTTGCCCTCTTCGTCGGTAATCAGCGAAGGGGCCACAAACAGCGTCTCCGGGAACCACTTACGTACCTTCACAGCCGCTGCGCCGCCGTCGTCGGAACCCGGCTCGGGTTCTTCGTTGGTGTTCTCTTCGGCCACGGGTTCACCGCCGCCACCGGCCATGGGCGGACCCGCAAAATCGCCGTCCTCATCCCACATGCCGTTGCCGCCACCTCTCCAGTTTTCACCCATCAATGCCCACATATCCATGGTGTACGAGTTGTCATCCACCGTCCCCAAAACCTCGTCGGGTCCCTTGGTGGTGAAGGTCAACTGACACGACCACTCGTCGCCGCCCAGACTGAATGAATAGGCAGAGCCCCAGGGATCATAGAACCGGGGTTTGGCCAGGTACTTCTGCAGCCAGGCGCAAGCTTCGTTGTAATCGACGTTTTCGCCGCCCAGAGCCAGCTCCAACTGCTTACGAATGCCCTCTTTCAGTACCGTGTGCACCGGGCCCATGGCGCCCTTCATTTCGGTCAGGGCCTTGTCCCACGACGAGAGTTCCTTCTGGCTCATGGGCACATCACCCAGCGCCGCAAAGGCAGCCGTGGCCGTATCTTGAGCACCCGCTTCTTCGGGGCTTCCCGGCTCGGCAGCGGCCTGCTGCTCAAAGAGCTGACCAAAACTCCACCCGGAACCGGAACCCACCTGGTAGGTAGGATTCGACAGCTCTTCTTCCAGTTGGAAATAGAGCTTCAGCAGCCCGGGCTTGTTCTCGCTTAACGCAAACACGGCCTCATCCACCACCTGCACCCCAAGCGCTGCCTGAGTGGCATTGCCCTGGGCATCGGAGACCTGGAACTGGACAGTGGCCTTCTCGCCGGGCTTGTACTCGTCCTTGTCCGAAGTCACCGACACGGTCAAGTCATTGGCAGGCACCACATAAACCACTCGGGTGTCCCGAATGAACTGGCCATTATCGGCCAACAGATAGGCGTTCAGAACCAGGTCCTCGGAAAGGCTGTTGTCCAGATCCAGCGTCCAAGAGGCCACACCGTCTTTCGCCTCCAGAGTTTTGGTCAAAAGGGTCTGGTTCTTGCGGACGACGTCCAGGAAGACGTGCCCGAAGCCGCCGGTCAAATAGGCCGAAATATCAATAGATTCACCCACTTTATAGATGGATTTATCCGTGCGAAGCAGCACCGCTGCGGTTTTGGATCCAACGGTGAAATTCACCGTGGTCGCCGCTTTTTCGCCCGATGGGCCTTCGGCTTCTACCACAAATCCGAACGTCGCCGAGTCGGGCGTCACGCTCAGTTTGCCTGGACCCGAAGCCGGGACCGCCACGGACAGGGCTTCCCAGTTGGACTCGCTGCCGGTCACAACCAGGGAGCACTGCGCCTGCATCGGCTCACCCGTTGGGTCGGTCACAAACACAAAAAACTCGTTCTCCA
>CAYTWV010000140.1:0-9535 GCA_964442235.1 uncultured Myxococcales bacterium
GGCCATTGTCAGGGAGTCCGAGCCCCGAATGTGAATGAGGGGCCTGCAGCTATCGGTTGGCTTTGCCATAAACACCATTCCAAGCACAACATTGACCATTGCTAATTGGCTCAAAACATTATTGTTTGGATTGGATTGGATTGGATTGGTCGAGTCGGGATGGATAGACCAGAGGGCCTGGGGGCGGGAGGCTATTCGCCGGGGCTGAACACGAAGGGCCAACGGATGATGCAAACGCCGCCTTGCGGGGGCTCGAAGTGGATCTTGCTAAGCACGCTGGCGATGCACTGGTCCAGTTTGGCGCTGCCGGTATTGTTGTCGGCTACTTTGGCGCCCTGCACACGTCCGTCCAAGCCGATCATCCACTGCATGGTGACCTTGCCGGCCAGGTCGGGCTTGACTTGGAGCTGCATTTCGTAACAGGCGCGGATGGCGGCCGAACGACCGGACACCTTGCGCTGTACGTCTGCCTTCTTGCAGAACTGGCCCATGGCGCCGGAGCCGAGGTTCATCTTCGAAGCGCGTTTTCTGTTTCTGTCCTTCAAGCCAGCCATGGCCTTGGCGCCCTGGCGAGCCAAGTCGCCGCCACCGATGCCGCCGGGAAGACCGCCGCCAGCTCCACCGCCGCCGCCCAGGCCCCAAGCGCCGCCGCCACCGAAGCCGCCGCCGCCGCCGCCGCCCACACCAGCGCCGCCGAAGCCGGAGCCGCCGCCGTAGTCACCGCTGTTGCTGCCGCTGCCACTGAAGGCGAAGTCATTGTCGCCTTCGGTGTCCATGGCGAAGTCGCCGTCTTCGCTCCAGACCACATTTCGGGCGGCCATATTGCGGTCCTTACCCAGCAGTTTGGAGAGCGCCGTGTTGCGCTTCATATTGGAATCCAGAGCGGCCATGACGCCACGCTTTTCACGCATCTTGGCCAGATCGTCCTTCTTGGCATCTCGGCCTTTGGCGCCTTCTTTCATAGGCTTGAAGTCGTCCTCTTTCAGCTTCTCTTTCTGATTCTTCAAGGGGTCGCCGGCCTCGGCCTGCTTCTGCTCCTTGACGGGGACGTCTTCTTGTTCTTGCTTCAGTTCTTTGTCTTCTTCTTTCTGGACGACTTTTTCTTCTTTTTTCTCTTCTTCCTTCTTCTCTTCTTCCTTCTTCACGCGCTCTTTGTTCTGCTCAATGCGGCGAAGGCCCATCTTAATAAGTCTCTGCTTGTCTTCCGCGCTACGAGACTGCAAGTCCATGTGCGGCGGACGAGCGGCGACGGCCAGCAGGAAGCAGAACTGAATGGCGAAGGAGAAGAGTACTGACGAGGCAGCGCCACCTTCAAAGGCAACGCGAGAACCACCGGCCCCACCGGCAGGTTTGGTAAACGTGAAGCCCACGGCGCTGTTGCCGAAGGACAAGACGCCCGAGTCACCGGGATGGATTTCGATCTCGTCGGTAGCGCCCGAGTTGGAAGTGCCCTTGCGCTTGTGTTCGAGAACGGAAGCGTTCTTTCCATTAATGGTGAGCGACCCCTCGAACTTGTCGTGGAGGCGCAGCCAATAGGTGTCCTTGCGGCCGCCCTTGTGGCGGATAAGGACCATAGAGTCGAAGTCCACGGGCAGGCTAAGCATGTTCCCCAGGTTGGAACCCACGGTAACGCTCTGGCCTTCGGTGAACAGGTACTCACGAAGTACCTTCTGGTTGAAGAACAGGAAGACGCGGAGGAAGCGCGTGGCAGGCGACCATTTCGACATGCTGCTGTAGGCGCGGATGCTGCCCAGCCACAAGGCCAGGGTGCCGAACCAAGCCAGATAGAATCCGACGTGAGCGGCCATGAACCCGGTAAACTTGCCGGCGGAATCGAAATTCAGCTTGAGGTCCAGGGCTTCGTTAAAAGCACTTGGGGCCGTCAAGCTGACCACCGCCAACAAGCCCATAATCAGGGAACTGACCGCAATATTCACCAGGGCGACTTTCTTCAGCTTCCGGTAGAGGAAGCCGAAGGTGCCGATACCCAGGCACACAGCCAACAGTAAAAGGGCGAAGATGCCCGGAGTGACTTGCCAGAGCATGGCTTGCTTTCCCGCGTACACCATATCGTACATCGGAAATGCTGCCCCTCCCAAGAGGGCCGCCAGGGCTCCCACCATCGCAATCATAGTTCCAAGTTTCATGTCTTCACCTTTCACGGCTTGGGCCACGGCACAAATCAAGGGCCTATCCTATTGGGCCGCCGGGGGGGCTGTCAATCGAAATTCCCGTCGACTTTTGCAGGAATTAACGACCCTTGAACAACGGGTGGCATGGACACACGACCCCTCAGCGGGTTCCCAGTTTTTTCGCACATTCTTGAGAAGGCAGAAACTCTTTGGGAAGAGGGCGTTTGCGTGCCCGTTGGAGCGCCACGGCATGCCGCTCTGCGTCACAGCCCGCCCGTTGGTAGAACTGTGCCAAAGCATTCAGATTCCTCAGGGGATTAACTCCGTGCAAGGCCAGGTTTCGCCAACCCCACTCCGCCAATTCCATTCGACCCGCTTCTTCGGCGGTCTTTGCGTATCGGACCAGAAAGGGTGTCAATTGGGGAAAGGTCTCGATGGCCTGCGTCAGCGTCTCCATCGCTTTGGCCCTTCGGCCAAGTCCCGAGAGGAGTTGGGCGTACTGGTACAGATGCGCCGGGTTGCTGTGATCGAGGGCCAAAGCCTCGGCCAGATGAAGCGCCGCTTGCTCGGTGTTTCCGCGGCTGGCGTGGGCAGAAAAGAGGGCCAGGTGCAACGAGAACGGGTTGGGCACCTTGTTAAGTGCAGAAGTCAGCAGTCGAATGGCATCGGGTGCCGGCACGGGGCAAGCAAGGCGCAGCGAGGCCGGATACCACCACTCGGTGGCAACAATCGACGACTTGGCATACTCGAGGCACGCAGCCTGAATGTAGCCCTCTTTCCATAACCGATCGGCTCTGCGTAGTGAACTTCGTGAGATCTCGATGGGGTCGAACAGTTGCGCAACGGCGGGCGTGGCCCAGAACAGGCCCAACAGCAAGACGAGGCGAAGAAACCGTCGGGGTTTTGGTGGGTGCATCTAGAAGAGGAATTCGAGTTGAAATCCGACGTTGTCGGGGCTGGCAAGGGGAACAAAAAGGAACGAGGTAGACGGGCTTGACTGTTCTACGACGGGGTCATCCGTCAAGTCCAAAACCAGAAGAACGCCGCTCCCAATGGCAGCAGCCAGTGCCAAAACACCAAGTGCCGTAGCGCCGATAGCGGAGTTGTTGCCGTCTTCCACCAGGGGATCCACCAGATCCTTGAACTGCGCCCGGGTAAGCGTGCAGGAGTTGTTTGCGCAGTACTTGTCCTTAATCGCCTCGATGTCATCTCGATAGGAACCCATGTTCAGGAAAAAATAGCCTGCGCCAAGGCCCGACAGCACCGCCACACTCCCGGACACGATGGCCCATGGCAGATAACGATGCGGGTTGGAGGGCTCCACGACCTCTACGGGATCTTTCACCGGGTCGGGAATCTGGACAGGCTCGGGAGCCTTCTCCAGGGTCAAGTTCGCCAGGCAGTAGGTGTCGGGTTCGCAGTTGATTTCCTGTGAACTGGTAACAAAACCCTCTTTGGACGCCTCTACTTTGTGGGCACCGGGTGTGACCTTCAACGGTTCGGAGGGGTTGGTATAGGGCTGTCCATCCACCAGGACCTGGGCACCGGGTTCAGAGACGGTCACCCGAAGGTAGGGGCTGTCCGGTTGTGAAATCCATTCGGCCAGGGCTTCCACTTCGGCGATCAGTTGCTCCAACTCGCCGGGGACGCGCTTTCTTTGAATGCGGTCGGGCATGCCGGTGGTGGAAAGTTTGAAAATTTCCAGCCGGAAACCGCCCATGGCCTTTCCGACGCGGCCCACAACCACCAAAGAGAGCCCCTTGTCCTTGCCTGCCTGTCGGTAGCACTCCAGCTCGAAGCCAGCGGTGCACGAGCCGCCTTTTTCCAGCTTGGCTTCCCCCACGGCTTTGCGGAAGAGTTCCTTTCCAATGACCCGATGGGTCTTGCCTGCCTTGTCGAGGAACGAGGCGATGAGCACCTCCGTCAGGTCCTCGGCCAATTCCAGGTCCAAATCACTCTCGGGCAGAAGCAGAATGGCCCCTTCCTGCGGTTGCGCCCACAGGGTGGGGCTTCCGAGTAAAAGTGCCAGCGCAAACGCCGATACTGCAAGCCAAGTGGCCCAGAGCCGTTTCATTGTATCCCTCACTAAGCAGCGCTAGCATAGGAAAGGGGGCATACCTTGTCAATCTTCTGGCTAGCACGGGGGTGGAATTGACACAACGGCCAAGGCCGGGTACCCTGGCGGCGCCTTCTTTGGGGGGGGCATACCGTGCTGCTTCGCCTGGACGTCGACGAGCCCGAGCATTGGCTTGTGGCTGAAGTAATCAAGATTTTGCGCAAGGGAAACCTGGTGGTTGTCCCTACGGACACGGTCTATGGGGTGGCCTGCGATGTCACGAGCGACGTTGCGGCCGAAAAACTCTACAAACTCAAGGCGATGACCAACAAGAAGTTGCTCTCCATCCTCTGCTGTGACCTGGAGATGGCGTCGCGGTACACCAAGGGGATCCCCAACACGCTCTTTAAGATCCTTAGAAGAAAGCTGCCTGGCCCCTACACGTTCATCCTCCCGGCTTCCAAAGAACTTCCTCGGGTGATGCGAAAGGATCGCAAGACCGTGGGAATTCGAATTCCGGCGTGTCCCATCGCATTGTCCATCGTCGAGCAGTTGGGGAATCCTCTGTTGACTACCTCTTTGACTGTCTCGCCCGGGAATTGGCTTCTGGACCCCGAAGAGATTGAGGAAGAGATGCGGGGTATTGTGGAACTGGTGATCGATGGGGGGCATCTGTTCCCGGAGCCATCCACGGTCATTGATTTTACCGGCTCGGAACCTGAACTGGTTCGAGAGGGCAAGGGGCCCGTAGATTTTCTGTAGACTCACGACTAAGGTTACGTGGCCCGGGGTTGGCGACAGGGCTTGAGTCGCTCCCCATTTCAGAAGGATGCTGGAGCATCCGATGGAAGACAAGGTCGATATTCTGGTTCTCGGGTCTGGGGTGGCCGGCTTGACCGCAGCGCTGGAGGCCGCCAAGGCGCACAGCGTGCTGGTGCTTACGAAGGCCGAGATTGCCGAGACCAATACCGCTCGGGCCCAGGGGGGCATTGCGGCGGTGGTGGGAGACGACGACTGCTTCGACTCTCACGTAGAGGATACCTTGAGGGCCGGCGGGGGGATTTGTGACGAGGCCATGGTCCGGTTGTGTGTGGAGGGTGGGCCGGAGATGATTCACTGGCTGAGCGGGCTGGGGGCGGGCTTTGAGACGCGAGCGGGGGGAGACGGCGGTGAGGTCGAGGGGGGAGACGCGTACGATTTGGGGAGGGAAGGCGGCCACTCCCGTCGACGGGTCGTACATGCGATGGACCGGACGGGGCAGCGGGTCGAGGAGGTCTTGATTGAGGCCGTGAAGCGGCACCCGAATATTGAAGTGCGTGAGCATTCGATGGCGGTGGACCTGATCACTCTGGGGCGCATGGGTGAAAACTCGTTGGAAGACCGCTGTCTGGGCTGCTACGTGCTGAACAAGCAGACGGGGACCATCTATACGGTGGGGGCCGGAGCAACGATTCTGGCAACCGGTGGAGCGGGGAAAGTCTATCTGTATACCAGCAACCCGGATGTCGCCACAGGTGATGGGGTGGCCATGGCCTACAGGGCGGGAGCCGCTATCTCCAATATGGAGTTCTTTCAGTTTCACCCGACCTGTCTTTACCACCACGCGGCCAGAAGTTTTTTGATTACCGAGGCGGTTCGAGGGGAGGGGGGCGTGTTGCTGACCCGCAAGGGGCGTCGGTTTATGCCCGATTACAGTCCCATGGCCGAGTTGGCCCCGCGGGATGTGGTAGCCAGGGCCATTGATGCGGAGTTGAAGAAGACGGGTGACGATTTTGTGTTGCTGGATGTCTCGCACAAGCCTGCGGAATTCATAGAGCGGCGATTCCCTCAAATCGTGGCGGTCTGTCGGACGTTGGGGATGGACCCCACCAGGGAGCCGCTTCCGGTGGTTCCCGCTGCCCACTACCAGTGTGGCGGAGTGCGGACCGATGAGTGGGGGTGGACCGGCATTCCCGGGTTGTACGCCGTGGGTGAAGTAGCGTGCACGGGACTTCATGGGGCCAACCGATTGGCGTCGAACTCGTTATTGGAAGCCCTGGTGATGGGGAAGCGTGGGGCCACGGATGCCCTGAAGTGGCTCAAGCCTGAAGAGATCGGCGACACCTCTTTGCCCGCGTGGCACATCGGGATGGCTCGGAATCCGGACGAAGCCGTAGTGATCAGCCAGAACTGGGACGAGATTCGCCGTGTGATGTGGAACTATGTTGGGCTGGTGCGTTCGGACAATCGTCTGGCCCGGGCGCGAAAACGTTTGGCCATGGTCCGCGAGGAGATCCAGGCGGACTATTGGAGTTTCATCCTGACGCCGGACCTTGTGGAACTGCGCAATCTGGCGGATGTAGCCCATCTGATTCTGGAAATGGCGGCCATGCGCAAGGAGAGCAGAGGACTGCACTACAATTTGGATTATCCTGAACGGGACGATACAAACTGGCATCGAGACACCGTTCTTCGACGCCCGGTCAAACGGCGCGACTCAAGATAGCGCGAACACAATCAGATCTGAGTTTAGTCACCCATAGGCTCCGCCTACCCGCATGGCATCAATCGGCGCGCCCACTCCCTCACGGTCGTGGCACAGACACACCAAGTCACCCCACAAAACACGGCGGAAACCAGGGTCGATTCGTACTAGGCTAGTAGGCGGATCAGGGAGCGATGGGCTTGATACCGTTGCTGAAGACGATGCGATAGTTCTGGCACCCGGCGGCCACGCCGGTCTTTCGGACCACACGCACAAAGAACTCGGCGGTATTGTCGGTGCAGAAACCGGCGTTGGGGGCACTGACGTGGGCCAACCCAGCAGGACCTTCCGCAGTGGAGCAGGGGCATTCGCCAAGCTTGTCGGCATAGAAGTCAGTCATAAATTCAGCGGTTTCCGTCTGCGCACAGAAGAGGTCATCGACCACGTCGCAGCCGCCCTTGAGAACGGTCACGGCATAAAACTGGCTCCCTTCAAAGACGAAGACTCGGGCGTGGAACTTGTCACAGTCGGAATTGTTGGAGTCCGTTGCCTTGAAGCGGTACCAATCCTCGTCGTCACCGGGGACCAGGCGCCCAGTGACGTTGACCTCTTTGCCGGTGTCGGGCAGGGTGCCCAGGTCAAAGGCATTCGCACAGTTTGGGCCTTGCCCCAACTTATCATAGGAGTCGTTCTCGCACTCGCAGCCATTTTCCCAGAGGTTATCGAGGTTGAACCAGTGAATGTCGCAAACGGCAAGTTTGCAGACGCCGTTGGAGCATTCCGGATAGCCGTGGGTGATCGAACCGCAAAGGGAGGCGGCGGCGCCCTCGTCAGTCATGCTGTTGCAGTTGTCATCCAGTCCGTTGCACTGTTCTTTGCCTTCCGGATTAATCAAAATTGATAAGTCATCGCAGTCGTTATTCCATGTGGATGAGTAAAGTCCCTTCGGTCCACATAGGCATTTGAAGTTGTTGTTCACGCCGTAGCCATCAGTATCGCCATCATAGTAGTAGTTCTGACATCCCAGGGAATTCTCTTCGTCTATTTCGCCGTTGCAGTTGTCATCCAGGACGTTGCACTTCTCTTGAGCGAAGTGGTTGCGGGCGGGGTCCAGGTCGTCACAATCCTGGCCGAAGGAGTCCTGGTCGCCATCTTTGTCGCTGTCCAAGCAGTCTTTTGTGCCGTCTCCGTCGGTGTCAGGATAGCCCTCATCCACGGTGTTGGAGCAGTTGTTGTCGATGCTGTCGCAGACCTCGAGCATGCCTGGGTTAATAATGAAGGAGAGGTCGTTGCAATCACCGCCCAGCAGACTGGAATAGGCCCCAGCGGGGGCGCACATCTGCTTGAAGTTGGTGGTGACCCCGTAGCCATCGCCGTCCCCGTCGTAGTAGTAGGGCAGTGAGCCATCGGCGCCCAACTCGTCGATATCGAGGTCGCAGTCATTGTCCAGTCCGTCGCAGAACTCGTTGACCCCAGGGTTGACGACCATCAAATCGTCACGGCAGTCCAGCCCCTGGACCGCAGTGTAGTTCCCTGTGGGACCGCAGTAGCACTTGTAGTCGAAGGTATTTCCCCAACCATCCTGGTCCAGGTCTTTGTAGAAGTTGACGCAGCCGAAGGCGCCGACATCGTCAGCGACGCCGTTGCAGTCGTCATCAAAGCCGTTACAGGACTCGACCAGATTGGGGTGCTGGTTTTTGTTGGAGTCATTGCAGTCACCGGCCACGGAGGCGGTATACCCTTGACCTGCCTGACAGAGGCACATCTTCTGGTTGGGGTTGCCATAACCATCGCCGTCGCCATCCCAGTAGTAGATTTGGCAACCTGTAGCATCTTCATCGACGATGCCATCGCAGTCGTTGTCCGAGAAGTCACAGATTTCGACTCCGCCGACGGTGGTGTATTTGTCGTTGTCGTCACAGTCACCGCCCTTGGTGGTGGAGTGGATCCCGGCGGGACCGCACAGGCAGCGATAGGAGAGAGAATCGCCCCAGGTATCGAGGTCGAAGTCTTTGTAGTAAATAACGCAGCCGACGGCGTTTTCCTCGTCTATGGCGTTGTTGCAGTTATTGTCTTTCCCGTCACACTTCTCTTGGATCCCGGGAGCGATTTCGAAGTCGGAGTCATCGCAGTCCCCGTGGATGGTGGCCGTGAAGACGCCTTCCGGGGCGCAGAGGCACGAGGTGAAGTCCAGCAGGCCGAACCCGTCGGCATCGTAGTCCATGTAGTAGGTATTGCAGCCGGCGGTGCCGGGTCCATCGGTCACATAGTTGCAGTCGTCGTCGAAGCCGTTGCAGAACTCGGTTGCTCCGGGATAGACCTTGTTGTTGTTCTCGTCGCAGTCGCCGCCCTGGGTGGAGGTGTATTCGCCCTTGCCGCCGGTGCAGGCGCAGCGATAGTCAGCCTGAGTTCCAAAGCCATCCTTGTCATGGTCGCGATAGTGTGTGAAGCATCCGGCGGCCCCGAAGTCGTCGACGACGTCGTTGCAGTCGTCGTCCTGCAAGTTGCAGGCTTCGGCCTCGGATGGGTTGACATCGGGGTTGGAGTCGTTGCAGTCACCGGGAGTTAAGGTGGTGTAGGGATAGGTTCCGGTAAGGCCGCAGACGCAGCGCTTGAGGCCGATGTAGCCGAAGTTGTCTTTATCCGCATCGATGTAGAAGACGTTGCAGCCGATAGAGTCCTCGGGGTCGGTGTAGCCGTCGCAGTCTTCATCGACGCCGTCACATTTTTCGATGACGCCAGGATGGACCGCTGCATTGAGCGACTGACAATCGTTGATGTCAGGCGTGCCATCGTTGTCGTCGTCGTCGTCGCAGGCGTCGCCCTTGTCATCGTTGTCCGTGTCGGTCTGGGTGGCATTCTGGATAACGGGGCAATTGTCAT
>CAYTWV010000141.1:0-9465 GCA_964442235.1 uncultured Myxococcales bacterium
TCACACCCGTCGTTGGGGTTGTCGTTCACATCGAAGTAGCCGGCATCACAGTTCCAGACACACGACGGGACCGGCGTCAAGGCGCTGCATTTCCCCGTGGCGTTGGCGCCCGTCATGGCCAGGCACGAGTTGCCGCAAACGCCGCAGTTGGCGTTGCTTTCGTATTTGTTGGTCGCCAGATTCAGCCAGGGGTCGTCGGCATATCCGTCGCAGTCGTTGTCTTTGCCGTCGCAGACCTCTTCCGGCAGTTCGCAGCCACCCCAGCCTTCGGCCTGACAGAACTGCACGCCGTAACACACGTTGGTGCCGGCCAGCTTTTTGCACGATTTTTCCAGGCCCACACTGGCAGGGCCACACTCACAGGTGCCCGACGTGGGCGCACACAACTCCTGGGCCTGGCCACCAAGCTCCAGATTCTGGCACGAATAGTTCTGCTTGCAGGGCCCCGCATTACACGGCATCAGGCAATACTTCTGGGTGCCGAATGCGACACAGCGCCCGCCCGAACACTGAAGGTCCGACGAGCACGGCTCACAACTTCGGTCCAGATCGGGCACACACAGGAAGGTCAAGTCGGGGCCGATGTTGATGCCCACACAGTTGTACCCGTCGACGCACTCGTCCACACAGACCTGGGTGCAGATGTAGCCGTTCAGGCCCTCGATGCAGTACCCGCTGATGCAGTCGTCGTTGGACAGGCAGGGGGCGCCGAATTCGCCGGGATTGGGAGGGAGCAGTTCGTAACCGGCATTGTCGTTTTCTTTCCAGCCGTCCGGGTCGACGGTAGCTTGGTCGCCGGGGTTCAGATCCAGATTGGGGTTCTCGCCCACATCGGTGTCGGCGTCGCCAGACAACGTGCCCACTTTGCCGCCATCGGAGCAGGCAGAAGACAATACCAGAGTGAAAAGAGTCGCAAACAATAGTGTAACGCGCATGACCGCCTCCGTCAGGGACCAACGACAATGCCACATTTCTGGCAGAGTTTCAATGAAGGCTGCCTGAACGTGGCCTGGCATCGGCCCAGCCCTGTATCGGACTTTTGGGGCAGATCGAAGAAAGAATCGGAATCCGATGCTTCGGCCCCCGATGGATTAGGAGGATTTTTTGACACCCGACCCGTTGCGCCGATAGTGGGCTGGGCAAGGAGGAACCCATGGGAACGTCGGATACCAGGGGAAGAAGTCAAATTCCATTGGCAGCGGTGCTGGGCCACCTCTATGTGGCCAGGTCCACGGGGCGCTTGAACGTGTATGACAGCGATGGGGCCACGGCGCCCTTCATGCAGTTCTGGTTCAAGTATGGCGTTCCCTGCTACTCGGTTTCTCGGGAAACCTCCTCACGGTTGGGAAACCTGCTGCCTCCGCGCACTCGTTCCATGGTGGATCGGGCAGCACAACGGGCAGCGGCCTCGGGCCATGGCCCGTTGCTGGGGCAACTGTTGATGGCCGAATCGGTGATCTCGACCGACGAGTTGAATCGTGCTCTGGTCGAGCAACTTAGCCGGCGGGTCTTGACCTGTGCGGCCATGGCCAAGGCCAAGTTCGAGTTTGAGGCGGGATACGGCTCCTTTGCCGGCGTGCCGCTGTCAAGTCCTCCGGTCAGTCCGCTGGAACTGGCCGCACGTTGCGCCATGCTGGCGCCCGTAGATGCCGTTACGGGCTATTTGTCCCGAAAGATACGCAGCGATCGGGTGGTGTTGACCTCCGAGCGTCGATTGCCTGCTTTTGTTCGGGAACTGCTGTCCGGGCCTGCTCTGGATTCGTTGGCCAATGGGGCCAGCACGTGCCAGTTCCTGGAGACTCCGTCCCTGGCTCGAACCCTCTGTTTTGTGGCCTCGTTCGGATTCCTGGAATCGGCCCATGCTCCCGTGGCCGCCGACCTTCCGGTACCCCAATACGACACCCCGCTGCCTTCTGCCCCCGATCGTTCGCTGGCAGCGTTGGAACTGACGTCAAATCACTACTCTTTGCTGGGTCTGCCCATGGATGCCAGCGCTTCGGATGTCCGGCGGCGTTACCGAGACCTGGCGCTGCACATTCACCCCGACCGGGTGGCACCCCACGAACGAACTCAGGCGCAGGGCATTTTCAGTCGGCTGGTCGAGGCCCACGAGGTCCTGGGCAAAGAGAGCAGGCGCCTTCGTTACGACGAAGAACTGGTGGCCTCGGGCGAGTGGCGTGCGCTGGGAACGGCCCAAACCGTGCGAAGCGCCCTGGAACGCCGTACCGCTGCCTTGCGTGAAAACGGAGCCAGCGTAGAGTCCGGACGATACAACAGCCTGGCTCAGTGGCTGGATCATTCCACCGATACCCGCTGGGCCTACGCCCACGCATGGGCCTGATCTCTCATTCCGACTAGGCAATCAGGCAGACTTCCGGTACATTGGCTGGCCGTCGGCTGAACGGGAGGCCCAATCGGGTGCGTTATGGACCCCAGACATTCGCCGCTGCAGCACTGGCCCTTTGGGTGACCCCCTTCCTTTATGCCTGTGTTCCCACCGCTGCCGGCAGTCCCACTACCGACGACGATCCCCTTTATGAAGAACTGTTCCTGGCCGAACGGGGCCGCCTGGAGGAAAATCCCGGGGGCTCCAGATACGACCGAGTCAAGCTGCAAGGCGGCACCGCATCCATACCCAGGCCCGGCGACCGTGGCAAATCCAACTATCCCGGGCTGCCTTTGGGGGATCTTGGCGAGTTGGGAGATCCCTCCTTGACCTGGCGCCAGTTCCTGGAGGCCGGCGAAGGG
Organism: uncultured Myxococcales bacterium; assembly: GCA_964442235.1. Classification (GTDB taxonomy): domain Bacteria; phylum Myxococcota_A; class UBA9042; order CAIXZC01; family CAIXZC01; genus CAYTWV01. Next base: position 2,749 of record CAYTWV010000141.1, read on the forward strand.
GGGCGCTCGGAGTCTTTGGGGCGCCCCAATGCCGGTAAACTGGAGAATGGGCGGGAGTTCCCCCCCAGGGGTCCCGGCTTTGTGCGAAAGAACGACAAGGCCGCCTTCGGTACCGACGAGGCCGTTGCCATGGTGGCGTGGGCCTGCGCCCAGATTGTCCGCCTGTACCCCGACACCATGCCCATGGTAGTGGGCGATTTCAGCAAAGAGGGAGGCGGTCGACTGCGGCCACATAAGTCTCACCAGAGTGGGCGGGACGTGGATCTGGGCTTCTTCCTGCTGGGCAACGCTCGGCTGGCCTATTTTAAGGATGCAACGCCTACGAATCTGGACTGGGAAAAAACCTGGTCGTTTGTAGAGCTGCTTATAGCCACTGGCCAGGTAGAGTATATCTTTATTGATCGCAGTCTTCATAAGCTCTTGTATTCAGAAGCGGTGCGAAGAGGCTGGGACGAGGAAGAGTTGGCCCGGCTGTTTGAGGCTCCGTTGGGGGGCGAGGCAGGTCGTGGATTGATCCGCCATGTCCGGGGGCACAAGACTCACATGCATGTGCGGTTTGTGTGTGCCGCTGGGGACGAAGAGTGCAAGTGAACCGAGGGAGCCGGGGACGATGTACGCAGGGTTGACACTGGTGATAGTGATTCCGGCACACAACGAAGAGACGCGGCTGGGGCAGGTTCTATCGGGCCTTCCCAGCTTTGTGGACAAGGCCATTGTGGTGGATGACGGCAGCGAGGATTTGACGGCGGACATCGCGGGCAGTTGGCCGGATCCGCGGGTGGTGCTGGTCAGACACGAGCAGAACCGTGGGGTGGGGGCCGCCATCGCAACGGGTTACAGGGTCGCTTGTGATGCAGGGCTGGATGTGGCGGTGGTGATGGCCGGGGATGGTCAGATGGACCCGCAGGACCTGCCCACCCTGCTGGCACCCTTGGTGCGGAATGAGGCCGACTATGTGAAAGGCAATCGGATGATGTGGCCGGGGGTTGCCAAGGTGATGCCACCCGAGAGGTTGTTCGGGAATCTGGCGCTCTCCTGGATGACCCGGGTTACCTCGGGATATGGGCAGATCATGGACGCCCAGTGCGGCTATACGGCCTTAAGATTGTCTTGGGTAAACCGCCTGCCACTCCATGAGTTGGTTCCCCGGTACGGGTATCCAAACGATCTGCTGGCGATGCTGCATACCGAAGGGGCACGGCTGGCTCAAGTGCCCGTTCGTCCCATCTATTTCAGCCGGACATCGGGCTTAAGTCCGTTGCGTTGTGTGCTGCCCCTGGCGGGCATTCTGTTCCGTTCGGGCACCCGGCGGATTTTGCGAGAGCGGTGCAGTTCCACGCGGGCTAAGCCCTGAACCACGAGGTGCTTTGGTGCGGGTGGTCATGCTCACCTCTTCGTTTCCAGCGTCCGAGGGCGACTATCGGGGTCGCTTTGTGCTGGAGATGGCAGCGGATTGGGCGCAGCAGGGGCATCGGGTGACAGTGGTTGCGCCGCATCCGGGCCTTGGCGCGCAAGATAACGAAGAGTTCATGGGGGTCCAAGTTCGGCAAGTTCGTGGTGCCCGAGGGACGCGTGGTTCCCAAGGTGGCACGCTGTTTGGCGGGTCCGGAGTGGTTCACGAGTTAACTTCCAGCCCATGGCGGATTCTGAGTGTGCCGGGGCACCTGTCAGCGCTGCGGGAGGCCTTGCATGAAGAGTGTCGGCAGGCCGATTTTGTACTCAGCCATTGGTTGGCGCCGTTTGGGTTGATGGGTGCGGAGGCAGCGTTGAAGGCCGATGTGCCCCATGGCGTAGTGGAACACGGAGCGGGGGTTCGTCTGTTGCAATGGGGCGGGGTCGCTGCCGCACGGGCGGTGAAACATTGGCTTAGCGGAACCGTGGCGATTCAGTGGGTGGCCTCTCACCAGCAGGCCTGGGCGAATCGGTGCGGGCTGACGCTGCCTGGATTTGTGTTCCCCATGCCCCTGCCGGACCACGCATTTGAGCCCGTGGTCAGCCGGAATTATGGGTCGCCGCTGCGCCTGCTTTGGCTGGCTCGAATGGTTCACGACAAAGGCGGGCATGTGTTGATTCAGGCGTTGCAACAGGCGCGGGATGTGGACGTTACCTTTGCTGGCGATGGGCCCGAGCGGCGTCATCTGGAGCGTCAAGCAGCAGGTCTTGCGTCGGGGCGTGTGCGATTCCTGGGGCAGATTCGGCCCGAAGAGGTCTCGGGGCTGATGGATCAACACGATCTGTTTGGGTTTACGTCGCTTCCCATGCGTTCGGGGGAAGAGGGGACTCCAAGAGCGCTGCTGGAGGCCATGGCTCGTGGCACCATTCCCGTGGCGTCGCTGACGGGAGGAGTCGCCGATTGGGTGCGCCACATGGAAAATGGGCTGACTTATCGGCCTGGAGATTCCCGGGCGTTGGCGCTGCTGCTGACCCAACTTGGGGTGGCCAAGGAGCAGTGCCCGGGGCTTTCGCTGCAGGCCAGAAAGAGCGTGGAAGGGTTGACCTGGTCAGGGCTGCGTGCGGTCTGGTCAGCCACTTGTCGACAAGCGGGATTGGGCGTGTTATAAGGCAGCCCTCCTCTTTGGGGGCTTTGAAAGTACCGGCATGTTCACAGGACTTGTACAGCGGGTCGGTGAGATTATCGAGGCACGGAGGTCCGGCGTCGGCATGGCCTTGTGCGTCCGCCTCCATCCCAATTGGACTGATCTGGCCTTGGGCGAAAGCATCGCCGTGGACGGGATTTGCCTCACTGTTACTCGATTTTCCGATAGTACATTTTGGGTGGATGTCTCTCCCGAGACCCTGGAACGGACCGCCTTGGCAAGCCGCTACAGCCGTGGTCCCGTGAACCTGGAGCGAGCGCTGCGTTTGCAGGATCGCCTGGGGGGCCATCTGGTCCTGGGCCATGTGGATGGCGTAGGCAAGGTCGATTCCATCCAGACTCAAGGGGCCTTCCAGGAGTGGGCCATCACCCCTCCGCCGGGCTTGATGCGTTACATCGCGGCCAAAGGCAGCATCTGTGTGGATGGCATCAGTCTGACCGTGTCTCGGGTCGAGGCCACACGGTTCTGGCTGGCCCTGATTCCCACGACTTTGTCGCAGACGACCTTGGTTCATCGGAAGCCCGGTGACGAGGTTAACCTTGAGGTGGACTTGCTGGCCCGGTACGTGGAGCGACTGCTGTCGAACGCACCGGTGCCGGAAAACGAGCCCCCCAAAAAGGATTCGATGTTTGAACGATTGCTTGAAAACGGATTTGTACGATAGAGGTGCCCATGAAGAACGCAGTTGTGCTCCTGCTGGCCCTGGCTTTGGGTGTCGCTCCTTCTTGCGGCAGTTCTTCCGGTGGAAGTGACGACGCGGCGATTCAGGCAGACACCGATGCCCCCCCGGCCAAAACGGACCTTCCGGCGGTCACCAAACAGAGCACTCAGCCTGCAGAGGACTTTAATACGCTGGTGGCCCAGACCCCGGCGCTGACGTCGCTGTGGAATGCCCTGAAGGCCAAAGGGGCCACGGCGTTCCTGCGATCGGGCGTATCCGAGGACGAAGACGGCGTGGTCGTAACCTGGGGTGAAGCCACCGAGGGCAAGACCTCTACGGGCCTGGTGCGTCGCTGCGTAGCCCAGGATTGCACTCAAGCGATCTATACGGTGACCGATACGAAGCTTACGTTGTCCGACGCCACGGACAAGGCCGTTACCATGGAGGGAATCGGCCTGCCCATCCTGCGCAAGCAGCTTGCCGGCCACACCTATGACAAACCCACCGAGGTCATCAAACAGGCCCTGGAGCTTCCGACGGAAATGCCAGTGATTGATGTGACCAAACGAAACGCCTGGGTGATTTCGTCGTTTGGGGACCTTTGGGCCGCGGGTGAACTCAGTTTGGACGATATGGAAGCCCTGATGAAGTCCACGGGCACGTTCGACACGGTCCGGCAGGTTCCCTATGTGCAGATGGCCCATGTGGACGACATTCTGCTGCACTCCCACCCCTTTGACGTGCTGGTCTGGCTGGGCCAAACCGTGCGCGAAGAGGTCAAGACCAATGAGATCTTCATGCCCGTGGGTATGACCGTCAATTCCGGTGTGTTCGGCGACAAGTTTTACGATCGGGACCGGTTGACCAAGGTCCTGGAACTGAATCCCCTGCAAGGGCCCGGCGTGGTGGTGCTTGCCTCGTGTGATTCGATGGATGATGGGGCCGGCGGCGGCGAGCGTGAAAAGTCCATGCCCAGGGCGCTGAACAACGGGGCCAGGGTTGTGGTGGGGTTTGTCAGATGCGGCGATGCACGGGACGTGCTGTACGCCTCGCAGCTTTTTGTCCAGTCGTTCCTGGACCAGGGCAAAACCGTGGGTGAATCCGTGGCCGTGGCCAACGCCTATCTGGAGTCGTTGGATGGCAATTTGCGTATGGCGACCCTGCCCGAGGCCAATCTTGAAGCGAAATTCCTGAAAGATACCGATAACTTCTGGGACCAGTACACCACGGGCGGTTTGCCCGGCGATTCGTTCTTGACGGTGTATCTGAACGTCGTGAACATCTGCACCCGTGGGGATGGTTCGACCTATCAAGAAGACGAGTCGTTTGCCACGGCCTGGACCAAAGAGATCAAGTGGCAGGGACCGTTCTTTACGGGCAGTCGGGTCAATGCGACCAGCAATGTGGACGTCACTCTGACCGGGGCGTTGACGTCGCTGGGAGAGGGAGCCCACTTCTTCTTCCAGTTGAAGGGGGACCTGGGGGCCAAGGTGAACGACCTGACGGTGTATGGCAACGCAGACATCAAGAAGATCGTGGTGGACAAAGAGAAGCCCAACGAATTTACCATTGAATTTGGGGGCCAGGGTGTAGCATCGGAATACACAAATGAAGTGGGTGATAAGTGCGTAATGCAGAATCCATACTTGACTACAAGTACGGGTGATCCCAGCAAATTTGTGGTTCCTGTTCCCTGGATGGTTCAGTAAACGACTCCTTTGGGGGTAGGGTTAGATAACCAGTTGGAGGAAGCAATGCAGGTTCTCGAGGGGAAACTCAATGCGCAGGGCATGAGGGTGGCGATCATCGTCAGCCGGTTCAACAACTTCATCACCGAACGGCTGCTTGAGGGTGCCGTGGACGCCTTGACGCGCCACGACTGCAACCCCGATGGAATCACCGTCATCCGGACCCCCGGGGCGTTTGAGATTACTGCCATCACGCGCAAGGCAGCGCTGTCGGGCAAGTTCGATGCCGTGGTGTGCCTGGGCGCCGTGATTCGGGGCGGTACGCCTCATTTCGACTATGTGGCCTCGGAAGTCAGCAAGGGTGTGGCCCATGTCTCCATGGAAGCCATGATCCCGGTGACCTTTGGCGTGTTGACCTGCGACAGCATCGAGCAGGCCATCGAGCGGGCCGGCACCAAAGCGGGGAACAAGGGCGTGGAAGCCACTATGGCCGCCATCGAATTGTATAATCTTGGAAAGCAGTTTTAGGTATTCGGAGATTTCTAATGCCCAATAGACGAAAGCTCAGAGAATGCGCCGTACAGGTTCTCTATGGTCTGGATTTTTACGGCGATCTCTCTGCGGATCGGGCGGTCAACGTGTTCCTGCAAGGCTTCGCCGAAGAGGTGACCGAGGATCCCTACCTGCGCAAGGTGGTGGTAGGCACCTGGGAGAAGCGGGACGAAATTGATGGCGTGATTCGGCAGTACTCCACCAACTGGCGATTGGAACGAATGGCCGTGGTGGACCGAAACATCCTGCGGATGGCGGCCTTCGAACTGCTTCATATGCGAGACATTCCCCGAAAGGTCTCCATCAACGAGGCCATTGAGGTCGCCAAACGGTTTGGCGGTGAGGACAGCCCCGCATTCATCAACGGGATTTTGGACCGCGTGGCCCTGGAGGTTCGTGGCGCCGAGAGTCCCGACGAAAAGGCACTTGGGGAAGCCGAGGCCGCAAAGAGTGTCGAGCCCACGGACTCTCTGGTACTGGATCTGGAGGAACTGTAATGGCCCAGGCCCCCCTGCAATGCGGTTTTGTTCCGGTTCGCCTGCGCGACCTGGATGCTGCTGCCGGGGACATGGTGGTGGTGACCCTCTTTGACGAGGATCGTCCCCCCAAAGGGCTGGCTGGTCTGGTGGATTGGCGAATGGATGGGCTGCTAAGTCGCATCCGGGTTTTAACGGTGCATCCGGAGTGGAGCAACCCCCATGTATCGGGGCTGATGCTGCGCCCGTTCCCCGCTGATCTGGGACAGAAGCTGCTGGTACCCGTGGGCCGAAAACTGCGCTTCCAATGGGCGCTGATTGTGGCCCTGGGAAGCCGGTCCGGCTACGATCTGGCGTCTTATCGGCAGGCCGTTCAAGTCATCCTCGAGGGGGCTGGGCAGTTGAAGTGCAATTCGGTCGGTTTGCAGTTGCCCGGTTGGGAAGCTGCCGGAATTCCCGCCCGTCGAGCCATCGAGACCTTAATCTCCGAGTGGGATGCCCGCCGAGGCAGAAAAGAGCACGTCCCCGTTCAATTCACCCTGTTCGAGCCGCTGGATTCCCAGCGAGAAATGCACGAACGAGTGGTGGAGATCCTGGAGCACGAACTTAAGCGCTAGTTCCCGTTGGGGGCCGCTAAACGGCTGGGGGGGATTGGGACACCGGGCCAGACACCTAAACCCGTGGTTCCTTCTTGACCCACTGTTTCAACCCCGTGAACACGTCGTCAACGAAGTCTTCGGTGG
>CAYTWV010000142.1:0-9445 GCA_964442235.1 uncultured Myxococcales bacterium
GGGATTCCGGTGGAAAAGCCCGAGCCATCAGAGCTCTTCGATCACGTCCGATCGCTAAAGTCAAGCCCGTTTAGATGCGATCGCCCTGGAGTTGGACCGTCTGCGAATTGACTTGAGTCTCTTTATAAGGTAAAGGCAACGGGTTATCCAATGGGTGCGAGGCCTGGGTTGGGCAAACGGAGGCACCATGAAAGTGTTCGTTTTAGGTCTTGTTTTTGCAGTTTGTCTGCTTGGGTGCGGTGCCGAGGACGGCGGGCCTGCGTCCATCGAAACTGATTCAGATGTGGCAGAGATTACGGGGGATACTCCCACTCCTCAGGACATCGAGGCGGAACTGACAGAAGGCTGCCTGCCTCCGGAGTGCGAAATGGCAGCGTGTGACGCGACGACTCTGATTCCGGAAGGCCAGTCGTGCGGCAAAGGCCCCTGCGAGACCAACTTGGTATGTACGGCCGGTGAATGTGTGGCGGAGGGGGCCATCTGTGACGACAACGACCCGTGCACTGACGACGCGTGCGATCTGGCCAAAGGATGCCAGAACACGGCCCGGACTGGCGGCGAGTTAACCTGTGGTGTGGGCGAGTGCGCCAACATCAACGTGCAGTGTCTGGCCGGCGAACTCCAAACCTGCACGCCCAAAGACCCTGGGGAAGAGAGCTGTGACGGGAAAGATAACGATTGTGATGGCACCGTGGACAACAACATCGCCTCGTTGACGTGCGGGAATGGCGTGTGTGCAGTCACCGTCGAGGGATGCCTTGAGGGGCAGGTGCCCGAGTGCGCTGCCAACCCAGGCGCTGCGGTGGCAGAGACCTGCAACGGCAAAGACGACGACTGCGACGGCGTGATTGACAATGCGGGTACCCCCGGATGCCAGCCCTATCTGCTGGACACGGACCAGGATGGATTTGCCGCGAAAACGACCGACTACAAGTGCCTTTGCTCTCCTTCGGCCCCATACACCGCTCTGGGTGATGGCGACTGCGACGACAACGACCTTGAGGTTAATAGCGACGCCGCCGAGAAATGCAACGGCAAGGATGACAACTGCGACGGGCAAACCGACGAGCCCGGGACCGCCGATTGTGTGCCCCATTACGTGGACGCCGACCTGGATGGATACGGCGACGCCGCACTGACCAACTGTCAGTGTGTTCCTTCCGACGCCTATCCGGTTCTGGACGGCACGGATTGTGACGACACAAAGCTTGGGGTAAATCCGGGCGCCGACGAAACATGCAACACCCTGGACGACAACTGCGACGGCAACACCGACGACGAGAATTCCGTCGGGTGCGTAAAGTATTATTTAGACGACGATGTGGACGGATTCGGCGTGACCTCCGAGACGGATTTTCACTGTATTTGCAGCGGACAACCCAAGATTGGTAAGTATACAGCGCAATCCATTGGAGATTGCTGCGATAAGGACGCCAGAGTACGGCCAGGCTATTCTACACCGGTTAAGACCATTAGTTTCTGTGACACTTGGGATTTTAACTGCGATGGCATAGTCAAGAAAGAATACCCAGATAGTGGTATTTGTGACATGGAACTAGTAACCTGCAGCATCGCTCAGTGGGGCTTTGTGAATGGCTGGGTCGAATGCGGCGAGACCGGGTCCTACCTGATTGACTGCTCCTATAACTGGGGTGTTTGCGACAAGACCACGGAATCCCGCACGCAGGGATGCTACTAGGGGCGTGCGTAACGCTTGACACAACTGGACCCCGGCGGTTGAATGGCGTGATGATGTCGGTCAGCGGCGGGGTTCGCCGCTATCAGGCTTCGCAGAAAGGAATCGGAACATCACGTGAAAGCGGCGGGATTGAATATCAGCGGCTATATCTCTTCGGCGGCGCTGGTCCAGGATGCCACCATTCTGGGGGCCGCCTGTGAAGAGAGACTAAGCCGAGTCAAACGGGACCGTGCATTTCCGGTAAAGACCTTGCAATGGGCGCTGAAACAGCAGGCTTGGTCCGTCCAGGATCTGGATGCATTCGCCGTCGCCTGGAATCCGGCCCGCAACCTGGGCCGCAATTTCGGAATGCTGAACGAGGCCAACCGTATGCGGGGCCTCTATCTGGCCTATGTCCCCAACTCGCTGGCGACGGCCTTTGACCTGCCCCCAACACACGTCACCGAGCAGACTATCTTTGGATGCCCCATCACTTATGTCGATCATCACCTGGCCCATGCTGCCAGCACGGCCTTTACGTCGCCCTGGGAAAGTGGGGCCATCGTCACCGTGGACGCCTTTGGAGAAACCGACAGTCTGACCATCGGGCGATTTGCGGACAGCCGCATCGAAATCCTGCAAAACATCGAGTTTCCTCACTCCATCGGCTCCTTTTACTCCTATCTGACAGAGTTTCTGGGCTTCAAGCCGGACAGCGACGAGTACAAAGTGATGGCGCTGGGGGCGTTTGCCGACCCCAAGCTGGCAGCGGCGCTGCATAAACGACTGGCCACAACTTATCGGGTGGGTGTGGAGCAGGGGCGACTGACGCTGGAACTGGAATTGAGCCTCTTTGACCACTATATGTTCCACCGCCCCCGAGATTTTTCGGCCTTGGCAAGGCGTTTGGAAATGCCGGCCCGCAAACCCCACGAAGAGCTTGGGCCCCAACACTTTTCGCTGGCCTGGGCGCTGCAGCAGTGTTTTGAGGAAATGGTCTTCCACGTGCTGCATGTGGCAAGAGCGGTCACGGGCCAGAATCGAGTGGCGTTGGCCGGCGGCTGCTTCATGAACTCGGTCATAAATGGGAAACTTCAGCAGGGCGACTCGCCCTTCGAACAGGTCCACATCCCGCCCTACCCTGATGACAGCGGGACCTCTATTGGGGCAGCACTGTATGCCACATTGCACAACAAGGGTAAATCTCACATAAATTATCGGCACAACTTCTTTGGTCCCACCATTACATCGACCGAAGCGCAAGGTGCCCTGGAACGGCGCAAACTGCCTGTGACCCCGCTGGCATCGCCCTCCGCAGAGATCGCACGGCGGGTGGCAGACGGCGAAATTGTGGGATATGCCGACGGGCCTATGGAATTTGGACAACGGGCGCTGGGGCACCGCAGTATTTTTGCCGACCCTCGAGACCCGCTGATTCGGGATAAGGTTAATCAGCATGTGAAGCGGCGGGAGTGGTTCCGCCCCTATGCTGCCTCGATCCTGGCCGAGCGGGTAGCCGACGTATTCCAATTCCAGCCGGGCTACGAGGCGCTGTTTATGGAGAAGGTCGGGCAGGTCCGCCCCGAGTGGCAGGACCGCATTCCGGGCATTCTTCATCAAGACCGCAGCGTACGAATCCACACCATCGATGCGGCGACCAACCCCAGGCTGCACGCCATTTTGACAGAGTTCCAGAAACTTACCGGAGTGCCGCTTATCCTGAACACCTCGTTCAACGTGGATGGCATGCCTATCGTTTGTTCGGCGGACGACGCCATCGGCTGTTTTTATGCGTGTGGGCTGGATTCGCTGGTTCTACACTCGTTTCTGCTGTGCAAGCCGGTCTTGGAGGCCGCCAAGTCATGAAGGTGCTGCTGCTGAATCCTGTCACTCGTTCGGGCATGAGAAGCCTGCGGGTGGGCCGCTGCCAAGGCAAAGTCATGGTGGGTTTCTGGCCCAACATCGAACATGGGTATCTTGCGGCCATGCTTCGAAACGAGGGATTTGGGGTCCAGTTGCTGGATGCCAATATGCAGGGGCTTTCCTATCAGGCCATGATGTCGGCGGTGGGCTCCTATTCGCCCGACGTGCTGTTTCTTCTCTCCATCACCGCCACCCTTGACGAAGACCTGGCCGTCGCTGCCGACGTTCACCGTTTGTTGCCATCGACCCGGGTTGTGTTTTGGGGCACCCACGCCACGGTGCGGCCCGACGACTATCTGCTTCATGCCGGCGAGGTCGTCATTCGCCGAGAGCCCGAGATGGCAGGCATGGAACTGTGCCGACTGTTCCGGGACGAAGGGATTTCGCTTTCTTCGTTGCCGGGTATTCCGGGTGTCAGCTTCATAGACGCACAGGGCGTCCACCACAACCCGGACCGGCCCTTCCTGGCCGACCTGGACGCCATGCCCCATCCGGCCCACGCTCCGATGGGCGTGGGCAAGTATCTGGCCACAGACATTCACCGACCGTTTGCCCTGATCAAAACATCCCGAGGGTGCCCCAACCAGTGTGTCTTCTGCACGGCGCAAACCTTCCACGGAAACCGCTGGCGACCACGCTCCACGGCCAGTGTTTTGGATGAGATCAGCGCCGTGGTTCGTGACTTCGGAATTCGGGATTTTTTCTTTCAGTCCGATGTGTTCAGTAAGAGTCCTTCATGGACTGCCGAGTTGTGTGAAGGCATTTTGGCCCGAGGGCTTTCCATTCGTTGGTTCGCCAACAGCAGGGTCGATTGTCACGACCTGGCCACCTTAACTCTGATGAAACGTTCGGGGTGCCGCCTGCTGGCTTTCGGCGTGGAGTCGGGGTCGGATCAGGTCTTGAAGACATCCAAAAAAGGGGCGACCACCGCCCAGGCCGTCGAGACCCTGGGAGCCTGCAAAAAGGCCGGAATTCCCAGCCTGACTTACTGGGTCTTCGGGTTACCCGGCGAGACCAGCGAGACCATCAAAGAGACCCTGGCCTTTATTCGACTGGTGCGCCCCGACTATGCCCACTTCTACGCCCCGACCCCACTTCCCGGCTCGGCACTGTTCACGATGTACGGGGTGGACAAGAGTGTAGCCCAGGGCCAGATGCAGTGGGGCCAGTTCTTCCAGGGGGTCAGCCGCCAGTTCGTCACGCCGGATGTCTCTGTGGAAGAAGTGCAAAAGGCCCTGAAGCGGGCCTATCTGGAGTTTTACAGCGACCCTCGCCGCATTGCCCGTGAAGTTAAGCTGGCGATGAGCGACTTCAGGCAGTTCCAGGGACGCCTGAATACCTTCGCTACCATGGTTCGCAACTATGTGTTGACCGACTGACCCTGGAGGCCCCATGAAGCGCCCTGCCGGCCAGCCCCGCAAAGTGGAATTCTACAAACACAGCCTGGGGCCCCAAGAGTTTCAACAGGTACAGCGAGTCCTGAAAGGGGTCTTCCTTACCGCCGGTCCGGAGACCGCAGCCTTTGAGCGGGAAGCGGCGCAGTTCCTGGGTGTGGCGCACTCCGTGGGGGTCACCAGTTGCACTTCGGCGCTGCATCTGGCGCTGGTTGCGCTGGGCATCGGACCTGGAGACGAAGTCATCACCACGCCGATGTCCTATGTGGCCACGGCCAACGCCATCCTGCACGCCGGCGCTACCCCCGTCTTTGTGGATGTAGAGTTTGCCACCGGGAACCTGGACGTCGGCAAAGTAAAGGCCGCTGTAACACCCCGAACCAAGGCCATTTTACCGGTCCATCTGTACGGGCACATGTGTGATATGCGGGCCTTGGCAGCATTGGCCAGCCAGTTGGGACTGCATGTCATCGAGGATGCCGCACACTGTTTTGAAGGCAGCCGGGACGGGGTTCGCCCCGGGCAATTGGGGACCCTGGCTTGTTTCAGCTTCTACGCCACGAAGAACATTACCTCGGGCGAAGGTGGCTTGATTGCGGGCAACGACCCCGATTTGATGGCCCGAGTCAAGCGTCTTCGGAACCATGGCATCGACAAGCCGGTCTCCGAACGCCACTCGGGCACCTATGTTCACTGGAGCCAGGTAGACCTGGGCTTCAAAGCCAACATGAACGACATCCAGGCAGCGATGCTGCGACCTCAGTTGGAGCGGGTAGAGGCACTTCGGCAGCAGCGGCATCAAATCGTGCAGCGATACAATGCGGCTTTGGCCGATGTGCCGGGAATCACGCTGCACAAGGTGCTGGAGTCCACTCAAAGTGCCCATCACCTGTACACGGTGCTGGTTCCGGCCCCGCAGCGGGACGCCGTTTTGACCGCCTTGCAGGCTGACGGGGTCGGTGTCGCCGTAAACTACCGCCCCATCCACTTGATGCCCTATTACCGTGCTCATATGGGGTTTCGTGAAGGCATGTTCCCCGTGGCCGAATCCATCGGAGCGGCTACCGTCACCCTGCCGTTGTACCCCAAGTTGAAGATTGCCGACCAAAACTGGGTTATCCACGCCCTGAAAGAAGCGGTGAAATGATGGAACCCAAAGAGGTGATCATCGCCGGGGCGGGAATCACGGGCCTGGGCGTAGCCTTGGGACTGGCCGAAGGGGGAATTGCCTCCACGATCCTTGAGCGCCGTCCTCAGGTGGGCGGTCTTGCGGCCGTTTGGGAACGAGACGGCCAGCGTCTGCATCCGGGTATCCATCTGCTGCATGCTTCCGCAGACAAGTTCCGGCCCACGGTGCAACGAATGGCCGAATTGATGCAGCCCGACTGCCATGTGGTTGGCCCCACCTCGGCGTTGCACTTTCTGGACCGCTATCTGGCCTTTCCCTTGCGAACCCGTGAGCTGGCCTTGGCCCTGGGCCCGCTGGGCATGGGAAAAGTGGTCGGCAGTGCCGCTGCGTGCCGAGTGGCGACGGCCATCAAACGTCGTCAGGGACATGTGCCGCAGGATTCCTTCGAGGCCGTGGTGCAAGAGGCCTTTGGAGACCAGTTCTATCGGCTGTTCTTCCGGGACTATACCGCCAAAGTGCTGGGGCTGGACCCCACGCAGATTGCCGGCGAATGGGCTCGGCGCCGGGTCCCCATGCCTTCCAAGCGAGACGCCCTGTTGCGCCTGTTCCCCTTCTATCGGCCCAAAACCGTGGAACATGCCCATCCCAACTATCCCGTGGGGCAGTTGACCGGCCACAATGGCCTGGACAGTCTGTTTGACGGGATTCTGGCGCGCTGCGGACAGCGGTGTGCCGTCAAGTTGCAATCCGAGGTCCAACAGATTCATGTGGAATCGGGGCAAGTGCGCATGGTGCGCTGGGGACAACCCCTGGACGTGGCTCCCCTCGAAGGGCCGAAGGGGCCCCCTGGTAGCCAACGAAGGCTGGGAAAGTCCGAGCAATCGGGCGCTCCGTTGCCCGAGCAGTGGTCGGGCCAACGGCCCTTCGTGTTCAGCACAATCCCCCTACCCGACCTGGTGCAGCGAATCACCCCAAGGCCCCCATCCGACGTGTTGAATGCTGCGAAAGCCTTACGATTTCGTGGACTTGTGTACGTGTTTGTAGAGGTCTCACGGCCCCGGTTGCACCCGTCACAATGGACCTATTTCCAGTCCCCCTCGCTCTGTTTTAACCGCCTGTCCGAGTTTGGAAACATCGTGCCCGGGGCCTTTGGCCCCAATCGTACTCTGGTTTGTGCCGAGATCACCGCGGCACCGGGTGATCCCTATTGGACTGCTTCAGATCTGGCGTTGGCCTCCTTGGTGCGGTCCGACTTGATCTCCGTGGTTCCCGGGCTGAATGCCTCTGAAATGGGTCGATGCTGGGTGGAAAGAGAACCCCATGGATACCCCATCTATGACATGGAGTTTCAGCAGAATCGGGGCGTAGTTCTGGATTATATTGATCGAATTTCGGGCTTGGTGGCTCTAGGGCGACAGGGCCGCTTTGACTATCTGAACATGGACGAATGTTTTCAGCAGGGACTGGACAGCGCTCTTCGTTTTGTTCCCAAGGATTGACCCGGTCCATCGGTTTCCGGCTGCGGCCGAAAGCACCACTCAGGGACTTGCCCTTCACCCTACGAACTGACACCCACTGCCAAAAAACCATCCGGTTGGTTGATTCGGACTTGCTACTACCGTTTGGCGTGGTAGGGTCCGAAGTTATCACAGGAAGGAGCGGGTTATGGAGGTTCGATGTTCTCGGTGCGTGACGCCAGCGAGCTGGCCAGGCATCCGGTTTGATTCCCAAGGGGTTTGCAACCTATGCCAGGCTTTCGACAAACGGTGGTCGAAGTGGCTGAATTCCAAGGAACTTCAAGCCAAGAGCCGCTCTCAATTTGACACGCTGATAACCAAGGCGAAGCGGCAGAGACGGGGCAAATACGATCTGATGGTCCCCATCAGCGGCGGCAAGGACAGCCTGTATGCCCTGTATTGGATCAAAAAGACGTACGACGTATCTGTATTGACATACACGTACGACAACGGCCTTTTTGATGCCAGGGCACTGCGTAATATTGAGATAGCCAAGGAGCGGATGGGCGTTGACCACGTCATGGAGACCTTGCCTTTCCAGAAGGACTTGTTGGGCCATTTTTTCAAACGGTCCGGCAACTTCTGTGGTGCCTGCGTGATCCCGTATCTAATTGGGGCCTATCGATGCGCCAAGGCCCATGACGTCAACCTTCTGATTTTCGGGCTCTCGAAACGCACCGACGTGAACATGCCCGACGGCATGAATCCCTTTTACTTCTTCAATGTGGTGCAAGACGGCTTTGGGCCGCAGCGTTTCCATGCTGCCTGGGGTCGCCATCCGGTCATCAACTACATCACAGACGCGGCAACACAGCGAGTTAAGGTTGTGAACCTGCCCGACTACCTCCCATGGGACGAAGCGGCCATCCAAGAGGAACTGGTTCGGGAATTGGGCGTGACGATGGAGGAGGAGCACTTCGATTGCATCGGCCATGAGACTGCGGCCTGGCTGGCCAACCGTCGTTACGGCTTTGGCCCCGAGGTGGTGAAATTGTCGCAACTGATCAGGTGCGGCACGTTGACTCGGGAGCAGGCCTTGGCCAGGCTGCCGAAGGAAGCGCCAGAGCCCCCGGCTTCGCTCACCCAAGTTGCAGAACGATGCGGCATGACCATGGAAGAGGTCCATCAGGCCATGCAGCGAAGCATGAAGCCCTACTTCAAGGGATTTTGGAACTACCTGGCGATACAACAGCGAAATCGGTTCCTCGGCCGGTAAACGTGGTCGCCTCGGCCGCCAATCATCGCCTTCGACCAGGCTCAGGCCTGGCCGGCGGGCTGCGTTGTCTGTCCTGAGCCTGCCGAAGGAGCCGTCGGGCGTCGTGCTCGAAGTACCGATGCGTACGACTCCGCCGCCGCCCTGGACGGCCGCCTTGCCCTCCGGGCGCTCGCCGGCCGATCCGACCACGTTTGTGTGGCACGCAGTTTGTGCTGCTCCGGCTACCTATGGCCAAGTGCCCCGGGCCGGGCTTGGGCGCTTATGAATTGCCATTGGGACTTCCTGATGTAGTATTCGCCCCGGGAGGGGCCCCATGGAAGACTCGCTGATACTGTGGGTCAACTGGATGGTGGTTGTGGCATGGGCGGCTCTGCTGCCAATACTGGCCACGCAGGCAGCTCTGTGGGCCTATCGCAACCGAAAAGAGGCCTTGCTGGTGGCGGCGCTTTTTGGTTTTGCGTTGCTGGTCCGACTGTTAACGTCCGACCGGCTGCCCACCGTTTCTTCCCACACAGACTTCACACAGTTGCGCTCGATCATCATGTGGCTTCGAGACGGCCTGGGGCGTCAGCACGGGTTTTCGCCCCC
>CAYTWV010000143.1:0-3813 GCA_964442235.1 uncultured Myxococcales bacterium
ATTTGGTTGGCAACAAACAGCTTGAGCTTGATGGAGAGGTCAACATTCACACAGGAAGTGTGTTGCAGTCATTCTGGAGCCCGCAAGGCACTGGTGAAGAGGTCCCGGCCATGGAGTTGCTGGTCGACTTCCAGGGCCAGATGCGTGTGGATGGGGACGAAGTGGCCTCGAAGTTCGATTTCCGCCTGCTGGTCAGCGACCAGCGCCTGGAGTTCAACCTGAATACCTCTCAGGGCAACCTGCTGTTTTTTATGCAGCAGGACCAGCAAGGATTTGTGGCCTCCAACGGCACCTGGGCCTGCAACTTCGAAACCCGTGAGTGTATAGAGCAATGAATCAGTTACACAACGTAAGCCAGTCGCCAGCACGCACCACGTTCCGTTGCGCCTGGATGCCCGCCTCGGCGCTCTTTCTGGCTCTGTTATTCACACTGCCCCAGCCGGCCCAAGCCCTGCACGACGCCGACACTCACGTCACAACCGGGACCGCCCACACCCTGAAGTCTTTCGAGTGGTCCATCGGTTCCTGGGATGTGGCTTGGGCCCCGTTCTCGTGGTTGACCCTCTCGACCTACATCTGGCCCTGGTTCGCCAAAGTGCCCAGCCTGTCGGCCAAGTGGCGCATCTGGCACAACGAAGACTGGGCTGTGGCCTGGCGCCTCAGTTTCTTCTCGCTGGATCTGCAGAACCTGAACAAGGATTCGGCGCCCGCCACGTTCAAAGTGGTCCCCAGCGAACTCTCGGTCTCTTATCGAATCCTGCCCAGCCTGGAACTCAGCGCCACGGGCATATACACCCCCGTGATGATGGAAGGCAGCTATGAGGCCAATGACCTGGAGGGCGCCGCCGGTTACTCCAACGTCCAGTTCGCCTTGATGTTGGAATGGCGGCTTTCCCAAAGCTGGGCTCTGTGGCTTCGCACCCGCCACCTGCTCAAACTGGACCTCTCGGCCCAAGCCGCTGCCACAACCCAACTGGACCCCTACACCACCATGACCCTCCACGGCGGAGGCAGCGTCAAGGACCTGGCCAACATGGGGTTCCCCCAGACATTCAACCTCGTTCCCGGCGTCGCCTATTCCGGCGATACCTTCAACTTCGAAGCTGGCCTGGGTTACGGCGCCTTAAATATCCCCGGCGTCAACTTCATGCTCCCCGCCCCCTCCTTTGTCCCATACCTGGATGTGTATTGGAGGTTTTAGGGGGGGGGGGCAATTCGCTGGTCCAACGAGACGGGCTTCGAAGGCAGAGACAACCACTCACTCAAGTTTCCCTACTCCGGGAACATGGGCTGGATGGTCCACCCCTCGCACTGCTTGATGTAGGCGTCGATTTGCTGGGTCTCCTCGTTGGTGCCGATCAACTGAATCAGCGTCTGGTACACCAACCGGGCGCTGGCACAGTCCCCCACCTGCAACAGGGCGCCGATCTGCATCGCCAGTTGTTGGGCCTGTTGCATCTTCTCATACTCGTTGGTCTCCTGGTTCGCCGCTGCCAGACGCACCAGCCAGCGACGGGCTTCCATTTCGTACGGATTCCCCAACGGATTCCCCTCATACTCCTCAAGGAAGTACTCCACAGCCTGCAGCGCCTCGGGCGAACCCGACTCGGCCAGCGCCTTCACTCGGTTCCAACTGGCCTCAACCTTCTGAAGGTGCTGCTGTTTGGACCGCTCCTGCTCCGCTGCCTTTCGATTCTCCTCCTCCAGGCGGGCCTGCTTGGCCTTCTCCAATTCGGTAAGCCTGTTCTCAAGCCCACTGTCGGTCTTGGTGGGCTGGCTCTCGGTGGCCGACGTATCCGGCTTTTTGATGCCGCCCGTGCCCGCACTCTTGCCGCTCAGCCGCAATTTGATGTCCATCAAATCGGGCCCCTTCTCCAAGGCTGCCCCAGACAACTTCGCCGTCAGCGGCTGATCCTTCCCACTGGCCTGCGGCTTTTGCTGCCTGCCCGAATCCAGCATCAGAATGGCGTCTTGGGCATACTGTACTGCCTCTTGAGACGTCACCACGCCGTCGCCGTCCGCATCGCCCCAGCCTCGCAACGCGCCCAACAGCAGGTAACTGAACGCCGGTCGTTCCGCACCCGGCAACTGGCCGGCGATGTCCCGTGCCCGCCCCGCCGTCAACACCGTTGCCTCTTTCGCCTCGGCAATCTCCTGGCTGACGGCAAACTGAGCCCCTTTCACCAGGGTCTTTCCCGAGACGTCCGTGCCACTAAAACAGGCATCCACCACCAGCACCGGTTCCAAAACTCCCTCGGCCGCCTTGCCCAAACGCTGCAGCACCTCACTTTGCGTCACCGTGTGCGGGAAAAAATCCACCTGGTCAGGCTGGGCCGTCACGGTCACCAAAGCCCCATCCTTTCCATCCTCGCTGGGCGCTCCGTGGCCGATGAACACCACCCACGCCCGCCCCCCGGGCTTCACACGCTGCCCGACCGCATCCAGGGCATTTCGAATCTTGTTAGGCGTCGCCTCGCCATCCTTCAACAACATCACCATGGGCACCTTGCGCACCTTGCCCAGGTACAAATACCAGGCCACACCCAACTCCCCTGCACCCACAACGTCGGGCAAATAGGCATAGTCCTCTACGGCTACCACCAGGGCAGCATCCTTCTCTCCACCACCTGTGGCAGCAGGCAGGGCACTCAGATCCGGCCAAAGAGGCTCGGCGCCGAACAACGCAAGGGTCAAAGCGGCAACTAGAGAAAGTGCAGGCATGGAACCTCCGAACGAACCAGGGTGACAAGCGCGGTTGTACTACAGAGTTAACGCTTGGGACAAGATGCAAAGGCCCTCGCCGGTGCGGTTGCCGACACGAGGAAGCGTTGGCATGCCCGGGGCTTGAGGGACCGAAGGGTGGATGGAGGATGGAGGATCGACGATGGATGAAGGACGGCCGGGACTAGGGACGGAAGGGACCAGGGACGGTAGGGACTAGGGACATTTGGGACAGCAGGGACGCCGCCCGTTCGATTAGGGACAACAGGGACAACAGCGACCGCAAGGACGGCGGTATGCAGAACGGACCCAAGGGGCAAGGCTACGGGGGCCCGTCCCTTCCGTCCCTTTTCGCACCGTCGCTTCCGTCCCTTTCCCGCGCCGTCCTTGGGGTCCCTGCTGTCGCTTCGGTCGCTGTCCGTAGGGGCGCCGTCGCTTCCGTCACTTCCGTCGCTTGTCCCTCGGTCGCTTCGGTCCCTTCGCCCTTCCGTCCCTTTCCCGCCGTCGCTTCCGTCCCTTTTCTGCTGGTCTGAAGGGACCAGCCGCATCGCTCCGGCCATCGCCGTTGCCCAACCACCAGGCCACGGTCGCGCCCCGGTCGCCCACACTCACGAAACGGATTACGCAACAAGCCCCAAAACCGGGAACAGGTTACCTCATCTCTCCGCCCCCACCGGGCACGGCAGCGGGCCTGCGAATATGGTGCAGGCTGCGTAGCGAGGGACGTTATAGACCGGCGAACTGGATCCACGTGCACTTAGGGCAATGGTTCGAATGGCGGTGGGTCCACTTGACCAGGCCGGGACTGGGAAGTAATGTTGCTCCTGGGTAGCCGGGCGGTCAGGCTAACCAGACCGGGCTGGCGCACAGCGTGTAGCTCTGATGATTTGGGAGGCGAGAATGCCGGCCATCTCGATGTTTTATGGCATCATTGTTTACATGTACTTCATGGACAACAGGCAGCATCTGGTGCCGCACATTCATGTGCGTTACCAAGATCATGAGGTCGTTGTATCCATTCCTCAAGGCGACGTGTTGGAGGGCGAGATTCCCGCTTCAAAAATGAAGCTGCTTCAGGCTTGGATTGAGTTG
>CAYTWV010000143.1:3823-6616 GCA_964442235.1 uncultured Myxococcales bacterium
CCCAAGAATAAGAAGCATCATTGCCGCATCGGACTATACGCTTTCAATTGAATTTACAAATGGAGAAACGGGTATATTCGATTGTTCATCGCTTCTGGACTTCGGGGTATTTAAAGAGCTTAGAGATATGGACTACTTCAAGAAGGCCGCCGTCGTGGATGGCACAGTAGTGTGGCCGAATGACCAGGATATCTGTCCGGATACCTTGTACCTGGACTCAAAGAGGTGCCTCGACGGCAAGTCACCAGCGCCCTGAACCAGCCATGCGACCGGCGGCGTGGCAGTTCGGCAGGAGTTGAGGTTGGGAGAAGGGGCCGGCGCCCGGCTTCGCTTCGCTCCGGACAAAAGGGATCAAGAGCTCAATGTGAATTCATCATTGCGACCTGCTGAGACGGAACCCCAGGCCCCCGAAGCGGTAGCCGGGCCCGCCCCCGTCGCGACCCGCAGAGCGAACGTCCCCGGCACTGCTGCTCCAACCACCGCCACGGATGACCCGGAGGGAGCCAGACGAGGGTCCCTGGGGGTCGTTTCTGACACTGTCGTATTCCTCATACCAATCCCAGGTCCATTCCCAGACATTGCCCAGCATGTGGTAAAATCCCCAGGCATTAGGCCGCTTCTGCCTGACGGCGTGCGACTTGCTTTCACTGTTGCTGCTATACCAGGCAACATCATCCAGGTTGCCGTGCCGAGCATCACGGCTTCCCGCCCTTGCCGCATACTCCCACTCCGCCTCGGTTGGTAACCGATAGCCCTTACACGTCAGCCCCTTGAACGACACGGTACTGCACTTGTAGTCACCCGAACAGTAAGCCTCGCTGCCGCAACCGCCACCCAACGTGCCGCTGCAACCACTCAAGGTGTAGCATTGCTCCAGTCCCTCTTTTTTCGAAAGGGCATTGGCAAAGGCCACCGCCTCAAACCACGACACCCTTTCGACCGGACAGGTGTCCCCGCATGAGGTGAAGTGGGATGGGTTGTTCCCTATGACGTCTCGCCACTCACGCTGGGTTACTTCCGTCTCTTTCAAATAATATCCCTTCGTAATGCACACCTCGTGCTGTGTTTCGTTGGACCCCCGATCTGCTTCGTTGCTTGGAGAGCCCATTTGGAAGCAGCCCGGCTTCACCAGGATGTAGCCCTTCATTGCAGCACCCGTGGTAGCGCCCAGTTTCTGCAACATCTCCTGGGCCTCGGACTCACGGGGATTGCCCAGCGGGTGGCCTTGATAGCGCTTCAGGAACAGTTGAACGGCCTTTTGCCCTTCGGGACCACCGCCCACAGCCACCTGCTTCACCGTCTTCCAGGTCTCTTCAACTTCCACTTCGTGCTTCTTTCGGGCGGCCTCCCTTGCTGACGCTTCCCGCTTCTCAGCCTCTTCCCGCTCTCGGCGTGCTTTGTCCAGGGCTGCAAGTTCCAGCGCCAGATCATCCTGCACTTTGACGGTCCCCCCGCCACCACCACCCGTCAACCTCATCCGAATATCCGCCAAGTCGGGGCCCTGCTCCAACGCATTTCCCGACAACTTGGCCGTCAACGGCTGGTCCACTCCCGACTGCTGAGGCGATTGCTGCCGACCAGAATCCAGCGTCAGCAACACATCCTTGGCGTACTGCACGGCCTCTGCCGCAGTCACCGCACCATCCCCGTCCGCATCGCCCCAGCCTCGCAGCGCCCCAAGCACCAGGTAGCTAAAGGCCGGGCGGCTGGCACCCGGAAGTTGCCCCGCCATAGCTCGGGCGCGGCCAGCCGTCAGCACCGTCGCCTCTTTCGCCTCGGCCAACTCCTGACTGACCGCAAACTGAGCACCTGTAATCAGCGTCTGCCCCTGCACATCGGTGCCGCTAAAACACGCATCCAACACCAGCACCGGGGCCATCGCCCCTTGCGCCGTCGCCCCCAACTTCTGCAGCACCTCACCCCGGTTGATGGTCTGAGGAAAGAACTCGTATTGGTCCGCCTGAGCCGTGGCTCCCACCAGCGCTCCGTCGTTTCCATCCTTGCTTGGACTGCCGTGGCCAATAAACACAAACCACGCCCGGCCCCCGGGCTTCACCCTGCCCGCCACCGCCTCCAAAGCGTTGCGAATCTTGATGGGCGTGGCATCGCTGTCCTTCAACAGCATCACCAGCGGCACCTTTCGTACCTTGCTTAGATACATGTACCACGCGACGCCCAGATCTCCGGCCCCCGCCACATCGGGTAAATACGCATAGTCCTCTACCGCCACCACCACCGCTGCGTCCTTCTCACCACCGCCGGTCGTCGCGGGCAACTTCGAAAGGTCAGGCCATAGAGGCTCGGCGCCGAGCAGCGACAACACGAGAGATGTGATTATTCCTATCCCGGGCATGGCAGGCTCCAATGGGTAAATTCGGACTCAAGTTCTACAACGTTCGGAGTTCGACAGCAACGGGTACGGCTCAGGACAGGGTGCGGTCCCCGAAACGAGGAAGCGTTGGCATGCCCTAGGCTTGAGGGACCGAAGGGTTGAAGGACGATCGATGATGGAGGATCGATGATGGATGAAGGACGGCAGCCTACCCGGAACGTTAGCCCTTACTTCACCTGTTCCAACACCGCCTTGCTGGCGGCCTCAACTTCCTCGTTGGGAATGAACGCCAGGACGCGGGCCATATACTTGGTGCCGTCAGGTGAGGTCGTCACTTCGTTCTCCCAACACTCATCCTTCACGAACCGGGCAACACCGCCACTGGCCCGCTCCATGAACCGTTCGTCCTTCATCACAATCTGCAACGCCTGCAACTGTCCCTGCGTCACTTCGCTGGAATG
>CAYTWV010000143.1:6626-9356 GCA_964442235.1 uncultured Myxococcales bacterium
CCGCCTGGACAATCCGTTCTCCCAAGAACCTAATCACCTGCTGCCGCGCATCAAGCAGCGCAAACTCTCGGGCCGAACGCTCGGAAGGCACCCATTCGGACAGGCCCACGAAGTAGACGCCCAGCGGACTCTTAGGAACGGCGTTACGGAACTGATGCTGGCACTGGCCCGACGGAACGTTGCCTCCGAAACCAGGGCTCTTCGTGGTCTTGAAGGCGAAGAAGACGGGGTTCTTGAAGACCACCGCCCGATGCCATTCGACACCGTCCTTAATCTCGCCTTTCACCCCGTTGTAGGACCCGCCGACACCGGCGTTCGCATTGTAGCCAGCGTAGATTTCTCCGGTTCCGGCAAGAAACTCACCGATATACTCTTCGCCGCATTGACCAGGAGCCAACATACAGCATTTCTGGTATCCCGCCATATCTTCAATATGAGCAATCCATTTTTCTGTAGAGGTGTACTTGATTCTCACCACCTTACCACGACCCGCCGATACACCACCCGATACCACTCCGGGGATGCCGATGCTTGCCGCCGCAGACGTGCTGGCGTTGAAATACTCATCGAACTCTACTCCGCCAGCGGCGACCTTCCGAACCGTGAAGAATTTGCTGCACGGCATCTGCATGGCGGCCGTCTCGTCGATCTCGGATTTCGACGCCTCCGGCGGCACGTAGCGCCCCAAAAAGACCGACGGATCCTGGTCAAACTAAACCCGCAAGTAGAAATTGGGTTTCGTAGGCAGACCGACAGGATCAACGGGCGGTGGGATAGGGCCCGGACAGGCAGTCAGCAAGGTCAATCCAACCAGCATCAACACTCCTCGCATCGTATCCTCCTTGAGGTCTGGCACAGAGTTCAGCTAACTCGATTGCGCCGCATCATACACCAACCGCCACATTCCTGAAGCCCCTTTTTCATTCAACTGCAACTGAACACATCCACCGACCCAACCCAGCGGCAACCAGCCCTTTCAAGGTTCTACAGCAGCAACAAAGCCAGCGCTAAGCCCACCTTTGTCTAGGCTGGCAGCCGGATCACATCATTCACCACACTCGGGAATCTTTTTCAGGGCCTCCTGAATATTGCGCAACATCGCCTCCATTTCCGGCGTTTTGGGGCAATCACGCTCTCCAATGGGCGTGACTCCAAACGTCAGTGCTGCCACAGCCGCCTCGCCGGGCAAACGCTCGGCCGACAAGCCCGTCTGCCGGCGCGCCATGCACCCCGCCGGAGGAACCGCTCGCCCAAAGGCCCCAGCCCCCAGCCCCGCTGGAACCGCTACAGCCACCAATCGGTAATGCAGGTTCTCCCCCATCCGAATCGGGATTGCCATCGACTTCGGACCGGGCTCCCATACCGTGACCGGCTCCTTCGATTCCCACCCAAGCATCACCCGACCATCGTCGGCAACCGAATAGATGCGCACGTAGGCCGGCTGCGAAGCCTCGACCCGCCAGGCAAACTTCTCTCCCTCACACAAAAGCCCTCCGTGAGTCGGCGCTTCCAAACGCACCTGAAGGCCTCCGCTGCCTTCCTTGCGACCGCTTCGAAGCCCCATCCGACTATCACTGGTATATGTCTGCGCCGGGGGATTACACTCCCGAAGCCCAATAGCCTTGGGCTGGAACGGCACAATCCCCAGGGGTGTAAGCGTGGTCTCGCCTCGCCGGTAATAGGACAGCGCCAAAGCACAGCCACCCCCTTCCAAGGTCAGTTCTCCGGCAAGTTCCACGTCCCAATCCGGCGAGCCGGGTTTGGCCAACGGAACCGACCCCACCTGGGGCAGACAGTCGCCCAAGCTGCTCCAAATCTGCGTGAACATCAGGCTTCCCGCTTCGCCCGCCGTCTGGCTGTCCGGCCAGAGCGGAACAGCCACCCGCACCCGCATATTGCTGGATTGGCTTCCCTTTCCGGCCTTGGGTACATCCTGCAGAAATCGTACTAGACGTTCTTTCAGCCCGGTTTTGAGCGCGGCCACCGCCTCTTCCATGGTCGGACCGCTTCGCCTTGCCAACGCCACAGCGCACGCCTCGCACACCCCCTCGATACAACGAGACGACGGCTTGACCCACGTCGTGTCAATCGCTGCCTCCAACTCCAACTTGTCCGAATCGGTCAGACGGGCACCCGCCCACCGAAGCAAGTTCTTCCGAGCCTCTTGCTGCGCCATCGCAATGGCATCCACTTCCACCGTAGCCCGGCCGTACCCTCGCTCCGCCCACCAAAGCCCCTCCTTCGGGTACTCCAGGTTACACTGGAAAGGCCCCACCTCGGCTGCCCCTAGCCCACCCGAATCCACGACGATAGCCGGACCACACCCCATCACGGCCGCAAAAACAGGCACCAGAATCATCGAACGTAAACTCATATGTCACTCCAATTCCTGGCGAAGCAGCAAACCAATTCGGCAGCGGCGCAAACCCCCAAAGCAGGGATCACTCGGAGCGGGCCGGCCGAAAACCGATGAACCAATAACGGTCGCTCGCAGCCAGTTTGCTGCGAACCGCATTGCGGATGTTCCTGGGATAGCTGTACCAACTGCCACCACGGTGAGCCCGCTCGGAGCCCGTCGATGCACCCTCCGGATCATTACGAGGAGAACGCGCATAATACTTGTCCTCATATCGATCCCAGCACCATTCCCATACATTCCCCAGAATATCATAGAACCCCCAGGCATTGGCCTTCTTCTGCCCGACAGCGTGCGTCTTTCCCGCACTGTTG